>NZ_JBPKBO010000015.1:0-153457 GCF_051172775.1 Arthrobacter sp. Ld5 | reverse complement strand
GAACTACCAGCGCGGCGCCATCCACTGGACCACCGCCACCGGCGCCCACGCAACCCTCGGCGCCATCCGCAGCACCTGGGCCGGCACCGGCTACGAAAGGGGACGCCTCGGCTACCCCACCGGACCCGAGACCTGCGCCAACAACCGCTGCACCCAAACCTTCCAGGGCGGCACCCTCACCTGGACCCCCACCACCGGAACCCGCATCACCTACAAATAACCCCCGGCTAACGGCTCGGCGCGAGTCACTGAGCGTCCCGATAACGAGTACGCAGCGGCGAGGAGGAACCCCTGACCTGTTCGGTCAGGGGTTCCTCTCCTTTTAATGCACTTCGCCTGCTGGCAGCGTCGGGCAGGTGGCGACCGGACCGCTCCCGGAAGGCACCGTCCGGGCAGGAACAGCGCCGGCGTCCGGGCGCCGTCGGGGCGCTCGGCGGAGGCACTATGGGATACTGAGGCAGTGAATCGCACCTGGGTCGTCATTCCGATGTACAACGAAGCAACCGTCGTCGGCTCGGTCATCGAGGATCTCCGCCGCGTCTTCCCGTACGTCGTGACCGTCGATGACGGCAGTTCCGACGGCTCCCAGGACATCGCGCGGGCAGCCGGAGCCGTGGTCGTGCAGCACCCCATCAACCTCGGTCAGGGAGCCGCCCTGCAGACCGGTATCGAGTTCGCGCTGCAGGACCCCCTGATGCGCAATGTCGTGACGTTCGATGCCGACGGACAACACCGCGTGGTCGACGCGGCGGCGATGGTCGCGCGACTGGACTCGGGAGAGGCCGACATCGTCCTCGGCTCACGGTTCCTCGACAGCAGGACCCAGATCGGCCCTGTGAAGCGCCTGGTGCTCAAGACGGCCGCCGTGCAATCGCGGCTCGCCACGGGACTGGATCTGACCGATGCCCACAACGGCCTTCGGGCCATGAACCGGGACGTCGCCTCCAAGATCCACCTGACCCAGAACCGCATGGCTCATGCCTCCGAACTGGTGCACCAGATCGCGGAGCTGAAACCGCGCTGGGCCGAACACCCGGTCGAGATCATCTACACCGACTACTCGAAATCCAAGGGTCAGTCGCTGCTCAATTCCGTCAACATCCTCGCCGAACTCTTCTTTAGGTGACTACGTGCTTCTGATAGTCCAAATCGTCCTCGTTCTCGCCGTGATCCTGGTGTCACTGGTGCTCATGCGCGGCGGAGCCAACGCCCGTCACCTGGCCATCCGGCGGATCATGCTCATGATCTTCGCTGTTTCCGCTGTCGCCTCGATCTTCTTCCCGAGCGTCCTGACCTCCGTGGCGTCCTTCCTGGGCGTGGGCCGGGGTACGGATCTGGTGCTCTACGCGACCATCGTCAGCTTCTTCGTCTTCATGGCCACGACCTATCAGCGCTTCCGGCACGCCGAGAACGCCCTCACTGCCCTCTCCCGCCGTATCGCCCTGGATGAGGCGCCGAAGCCCTGGGTGGATGACCGCCAGTAGTCGCCGGGTTCCCCCACGCCTCGCGTGATACCGTCGACGGGTTCCCCTGAGTACGGTGAACCACCCCCGTCAACGTCAGCGCTCCTCAGCGTGACGAACCTCAGATGCAGGAGTACCCATGTCCTGGTGGGACGCACTTCCGGCCCTCGTATCAGCGGCGGCGCTGCTCACCCTGCCCGGGCTCGCGCTCTCGGCGGCACTCAACGTGCGGGGACACCTCGCATTCGGACTGGCACCGGCGTTCTCGGTCGCGTTGGTCGGCGTGTCCGCAGTGGCACTGTCCTCCGTAGGGATCCCATGGTCTGCAGGGAGCTTCGCGGCGACTGCCCTCCTCCTCTGCCTGATTGCCGGCCTGGTGGCACGCCTCACGTTCCGTGAGAGCAGGCGCTCCATCTCCTTCACCGTCGACCGGCAGACGCTGCTCGGTGCAGCGGCAGGCGTGGCCCTGGGTGGTGTTGCATCGGCATACAACCTCGCGAGGATCTTCGACCACCCCGACAACATCGCGCAGCGATACGACAACGTGTTCCACCTGAACGCGGTGCGGTGGGTGATCGAGCAGGGAGACGCGTCCACGCTGACGCTCGGCCGGATGATCACCCCGACCGCCGACATCGCGCTCTACCCTGCTGCCTGGCATGGGCTCGCCGCCCTCGTGGCGGAACTGACCTCCCAGCCCGTATCGGTCGCGACGACCACCCTGAACCTGGTGATCGCGTCCCTGGTCTGGCCGGTCTCGATCGTCCTTCTTGCCCGCGTCCTGTTCGGACCGAACATCGCGATCCTGGCGATCACCGGCATCTTCTCCGCCGGGTTCGCGGCCTTCCCGATGGGCCTGATCGACTTCGGGCCCCTCTACCCGAACCTCCTCTCCTACGCCGTCCTCCCAGCGGCGCTCGCGCTGGTGATCCTCCTCCTGAGAGTGGGCCCGCAGGACGCCACCGATCAGGGCATCGTCGCGTTGTCCCTCGTCGTCGCGAGTGCGGCGCTGCTCCTCGCCCAGCCGAACGGTTTCACGGCGCTGCTGGCTCTGTCGCTGCCCGTAGCCGCCTACAGCTGGTGGCGCTGGGCGCAGGAGAGGACCGCACGGCGCGGCGCCAGGGGCGCGCTCCTCCCCCTCGTCATTGCGGTGGTCGCGGCCGGGTCCTTCGCCGTCGTGTGGCAGGCGATGCTCATCGGCTACAACACCTGGCTGCCGTTCACCCGCTATGCAAGCGCCATCGGGCAGGCCCTGACGAGCGCCCCCCATGGCCGCAGCATCCCGGTTGTCATCGCGATCTGCACTGCTGTGGGGGTTGCCGTGCTGTTCACGCGAAGCGGGCTGCGCTGGCTGCTCGGTGTCTACGCCGTGGTGGTCGCCCTCTACGCCATATCGGCCGCGGAGCCACGAGGCTCCTTCCGGATCCTCACGACCGGTAGCTGGTACCAGGACCCGCAGCGACTCGCCTCCCTCCTTCCCATCCCGACCGTCGTGATCGCCGCGTTCGGCGCGAGTGCCATCCTCACCTGGTGCTGGGCGAGGATCAGTACCACTCCGCTGGCTCCGGCGCCGGTCGGCAGGTACCTGGCCGGCGGCATCGTGGCAGTCCTCGCGCTCGTCGGCGGGCTCCAGAGCCAGCGCGGCGCGGTGGACGAGATGGTCGTCGAGAGCCGGAGGAACCACACGTTCGAGGGCAACCCGACCATCCTGTCCCTCGACGAACTCGCGCTTCTCGAGCGCGTTGACGACGTGGTTCCGGAGGATGCGGTGATCGCAGTGAACCCGTGGAACGGCGGGTCCCTTGCCTACGCCATCAGCGGCCGTAGCGTGACGCAGTACCACATGAGTTCCGGGGCGCTGCCGCCGGATCTCGACGTCCTCGCCCGGGAGCTCGATGATGCCACTGCATCGTCGGAGGCCTGCGAGATCGCCCGCGAGGACGACGTCGAGTACGTCCTCGATTTCGGCGACTTCTACCTGCTGGATCGGGACCAGGCACGCCTGTATCCCGCATTCGACGAGGTAGCCGACGCATCGAACCTCGAGCTGGTGGACAGCGAGGGCGAGGCGCGCCTCTACCGGGTCACGGACTGCTTCCGGACGAACTAGCCCGCACGCCGTCCAGGACCGGACGGGAGGGGTGTCAGGTTGCCCGGATGTGCGCGATGGCGTCGTCTACGTCGCCGTCCATCACCAGCCGCCCCCGCTCGAGGACGATCCCGCGGTCGCAGACCTTCCGCACCATGTCCAGATCGTGACTGACGACGACGAGGGTTTTCCCCGCCGCGTTCAGTTCCTTGATCTTGGCGAGGCATTTCTTCTGGAAGGGCTCGTCCCCGACCGCGAGGATCTCGTCGATGAGGAAGATGTCCGGGTCGGTGTGCACCGCGACGGCGAAGGCGAGCCGGAGGTACATGCCGGACGAGTAGAACCTGACCTCCGTGTCGATGAACTCGCCGATCTCCGAGAACTCGACAATCGAATCGAACTGGTCCTTGATCTCGCTCTCCGTCATACCGAGGATCGAACCGTTGAGGTAGACGTTGTCCCGGCCGCTGAGATCGGGATGGAATCCGGCGCCCACCTCGATGAGTCCTGCAACGCGTCCCCTGGTACGCACACTGCCCTTGTCCGGCATCATCACGCCGGAAATATGCTTGAGCAGTGTGGACTTCCCCGAGCCGTTGAAGCCGAGGAGCGCAACCGTCTCGCCTTCCTCGACGGTGAAGGACACTCCCTGGAGCGCCGAGAATTTCTGGGACAGGTCACCGCGTCGGCCCTTGATGAGCCACAGGAACGCTTCCTTCATCGACCGCGTATGACGGAGGACGAAGCGCTTCTCGATCCCGCTGATTTCTATCGACACAGCCATGACTAGAGCTCCTGGGCGAATCGGCCTTCAAGCCGGCGGAAGATGAGCTGCCCGACAACGAGCGCGACGATCGAGAGTCCGAAGCCGACCGGGAGCCAGAATGAGAGGAAATGGTCGGGCAGTCCGTGGGTCTGTTCTGCGGTGGGCATCCAGAACGCGTAGTGGAAGGTCTCGACGGCGATGGTGAGTGGGTTCAACAGGTAGATGCTCATGGCCGTGTCCCCCAGTTCGTCCCTGACCATCGTCCAGGCGTAGAGGACGGGCGAAGCCCATGTGGCGATCATCAGGAGCATGTCCACGATGTTCTCGGCGTCCCGGAAGTAGACGTTCACGGCGCCGAAGAGCAGGCCGAGACCCGTCGCGAGGAGCGCTACCGTCAGGAAGCCGATGCCTGCGGCTGCGAGCTGCAGTGCGGACGGCGCCCAGCCCGTGAGCAGGCAGGCGACCACCAGGATGATGACCTGCGGAAGGAAATGGATCCCCGAGACCCAGATGGCCGAGACCGGGAACAGCTCGCGGGGCAGGTAGATCTTCTTGATCAGCCCACTGTTCACCACGATGGACTTCGACGCGTTGCTCAGCGCCTCCGCGAAGAAGTTGATCAGGACGATGCCCGAGAAGAGGTAGATCGCGTAGTTCGGCAGACCCGTCGGGTTCCGCTCACTCTGCTCGAGCCCCAGGAAGATCCCCAGTGCGACGTAGAACACGACGAACTGCACGCCGGGCTTCACGTAGGACCACAGGAGTCCCAGCACCGACCCCCGGTACCGGACCTTGATCTCCTTGTCCACGAGGAGCTTCAGCAGGAACCGGCTCCGGACGACGTCGCGGAGTCCGCCACCGCGCCCGGGCCGGACAAGGTCCACGGCGCCTTCGTCAGGGGTCGAGAGGCCTGATTTCACTCCTTGCCCTCGGCCTGCCTGCGCGCGTCCGCTCCATTCTCTGCGAACGTTCGCTTCCAGGCCTCGCGCGAGGTGACTCGGGGAAGCGCCGTCCGGTAGTCCTCGGACAGTTCATCCCATCGGAGGAGGAGTTTGCGGTGCAGGTCGGCGCTCCGCAGCGCCAGCTCGCGGGCCTTGGCCGTATCCCGCTTGTGCCAGCTGGCTCCCGTGCCGTCGGACGACGTCACCAGGGCCGAGTTCAGCTGCGCGAGACGCCACCACCTGGCGTCGACGGCGGCGATGTGCGCCTCGGGGTTGCGCAGTGCGCTCTCGGGCACTGCTGTCAGCTGATGCACGGCGCCGGCGAGCGCCTTGACCACGGCGGCCGGGCGGGTCCTGGCAGCAGTGGGAGACTTGCCCTTCCGGGGAGGCTTGCTGCGCTTCACCGGCGGGAAGCTCACGACGTCCTTGGAGACCTTCGCGTCGTCGAAACGGGCGCGGGTCGCACGGACCTCCCCCAGTTTCGAGCCGAGCGTCCGGTGCAGGTGATCGGGGCCCTCCAGCACGTCCTCGAGCGCCTGGAGCCGCAGCTCGACCGATGAATACTGCATCGACAGGAGGTGGCGGACATCCACCGCGAAGCTCTCCTTCGGCATCCGGCCGCCCTTCTTGTAGGGCGAATAGATGAGCGTCGCCACCCACCGGTTGCGCTGGTGGTAGTAGGCCTGCCAATCGATGGTGTCGTCCTTCTCCGTCCATGGCATGTGCCACACCGCTGCGCCGGGCAGCGTGACCGTCGTGAATCCGTGCGACTTCGCCCGGATGCCATATTCGACGTCATCCCACTTGATGAAGACGGGCAGTGCGAGACCGACGGTCCTGATCACTTCCTTCGGGATGAGGCACATCCACCAGCCGTTGTAGTCGACATCGACCCGACGATGCATCCAGGCCGTCGTCCTGAGGTTGTTGGCGGCGAAGTCGTGCGCCTCCCACGTGTTCTCGGTCCCGCCGTAGCTGAACCGGTACTGCTGGATCGCCTCACCGAAGTGGTGCATCACCGAGCGCTCGAACAGGTTGAACATGTGGCCGCCGACGATGGTGGGCTGCCGCGTGAAGTCCGCGAACTGCGCGGCCCGAAGGATTCCCTCCGTCTCCATCTCCACATCGTCGTCGAGCAGCATGACGTAACTGGACGCGTCGTCCTCGAGCGTTTCGAGCATGCCGCGCGCGAACCCGCCGGAGCCGCCGAGGTTGGCCTGCTCGATCAGTGCGAACCGGTCGCCGAGGGCGCTCTTGGCCTCGTCGATCCCTGGCTCGTCCCGGACCTTCTGCGTCCCCTGGTCGGTCACGATGACCCGGTGCAGGATCTCGAGCAGGTCGGGAGCCGACGCGAGGATGCCGAGGTTCCGGACGCAGTAGTCCGGTCGGTTGAAGGTGGTGACCGCGATGGACAGCTTCCCGGGCACGAAACCCTCCGGCTCGGGGACGCTCCACTCGGCCCGCTGGAGGACCACGGGGTTGCCGTGCGCGGCGAGGTCGAACCAGTACCAGCCTCCATCACCGAACGCGACGACGGGCAGGTCGACGACGACGTGGCCCGACGCCACGTCCGACGTCCTGATGGTACTCACGCGATTGGCCGTGCCGCGGGCGGTCGACCGGTAGATGGTGACCGTCGCATCGCCGTCGACCTCGACCGACAGCCGGACCCGGCGGATCGCGGTGTGCGCCTGCCAGTAGCTCGCGGGGAACGCGTTGAAGTAGGTCCCGAACGACAAGCGCTCGAAAGCCGGAAGGGCGATGCTCCGCCGATCATTCACGTAGTCCGGGCGCACCTCGGCCGCCACCGTTGCGGACACGGTCCGGGAGTCCGTGGAAGCGCTGTCCGATTCGGCGATCCGCTGCGCGCTGTTGAAGTCGACGTACAGCGGCATGGTGTCCGCATCGGCGTTGTCGGGGAAGACGACGCGATGGATGACCCGCCACGTATGCTCGTCCTCCCTTTCGGCCACGGGGCCCGGGTTCTCCTGCAGCTTGCTCATGCGTCCACTCCTCCGCTTTTCAGCGTCGCTCCACCGGTGAAATGGGGCGTGATCTTGTTGTCGAACATGGACAGCGCCGCTCCGATCGCCATGTGCATGTCCAGATACTTGTAGGTTCCGAGACGCCCGCCGAACAACACGGAGTCCTCGCCGCGGGCGAGGTCCCGGTACGCGGAGAGCTTCTGACGATCCTCTGCCGTGTTGACGGGATAGTAGGGTTCGTCCCCCTTCTCCGCGAAACGCGAGAACTCGCGCATGATGACGGTGGCGTCCTTGGTGTAGTCCCGTTCGGGATGGAAGTGCCGGAACTCGTGGATGCGTGTGTACGGCTCCGGCTCGTCGGGGTAGTTCATGACGGCGCACCCCTGGTAGTCCTCGATGGGCAGCACTTCCTCCTCCAGATCGATCGTCCGCCAGGAGAGGTCGCCCTCCGCGTAGTCGAAGTATCTGTCCACCGCCCCCGTGTAGACGACCGGAACCTGCCCTCGTGTAGCGGCCCTCGAATAGGCGTGGTCCCCGTCGAAGAAGTCGGTGTTCAGGTGCACCGTGATGTTGGGATGCGCCGCCATCCGCTCGATCCACGCGGTGTAGCCGTCGACGGGGAGGCCCTCGTACTTGTCGTTGAAGTACCGGCTGTCGTAGTTGTAGCGAACCGGCAGCCGGGAGATGATCTCCGCCGGCAGGTCCTTGGGGTCCGTCTGCCACTGCTTGCCCGTGTAGTGCTTGATGAACGCCTCGTACAGCGGCCGCCCGATGAGCTGGATGCCCTTGTCATTGAGGTTCTGGGGATCGGTGCCAGCAAACTCCCCGGCCTGCTCCTCGATGAGCGCCCGGGCTTCCGCCGGTCCGAGGGCCGAGCGGAAGAACTGGTTGATGGTTCCCAGGTTGATCGGCATGGGGAACACCTCGCCCTTGTGGCTGGTGTATACCCGGTGCTGGTAGCCGGTGAAGGAGGTGAAGCGGTTGACGTACTCCCATACGCGCTCGTTCGAGGTGTGGAAGAGGTGCGCGCCGTAGCGGTGCACCTCGATCCCGGTCAGCGCCTCGTTCTCGCTGTAGGCGTTGCCGCCGATATGATGCCTCCGGTCGATCACGGCGACCTTGAGCCCGAGCTCGGAAGCGGCCCGTTCAGCGATGGTGAGGCCGAAGAAGCCCGAGCCGACGACCACAAGGTCAGCGTTCACGTAATCAATCCTCCAGAAAGCGGGTTACAGAACATCAGGGAAGCTGCGCAGCAGCGCGTATCTCGGGGGGTGCGATCCAACTCGGAAGAGCGATCGGCCGCGAGAAATCCAACCACTAGGCTACCGGAACAGCTCCCCTGCGTCTGAATACGCCGGTCCTGACGCGCCCGCCCTACCGCCTCAGGACGTGAGCCAGGGCGAGAGTGCCCCTCACGAGATCGGCTCCGGTCCGCGACCTCAGCTGCCAGACCGCCCGTGTTGCCCCGGCATCCGCGGCCAGTACGACGTCCGCCGTGGGCAGCTCCGACATGAAGAGGGAATCCTTCAGCACGGACCGGGCCAGACGACGCGAGCGCAGGTTGTCACGGAGCAGCCTGCCCGCCACCCCGGCGGGACCTCGAGCCGAGGCCAGTCGCTGGGCCTGCCGCTCGGCCTGCCCTGGGCGCGCGAGGAGAAGATCATGCCCCTCTCCGCCCATCCGGATGCCGTCCGCGGCGAAGGCGGTCAGTGACAGCGTGACCCCGTCGATCGTCGCGGCCCGGGCACGGAGATCATCGAGGACTTCCTTGCTTCCCTCGTCCATCACCACGAGCACCTTCACCGCGCGCGTCACCGCCGGCGTGCCGGAACTGCCCGGGGCTCCAGCACGGACATCCGGCTGAGGCACCTCACCATCAATTCCTCGCGGCGACGCAGGACCGCCGTCGTCGCTCGTACCCGGCTGGTGCTCCTCGGGTCGGTCCGGCCGAACAACCTGCGTCAGTTCCTCGATCACAGGAATCATCGTGGTCGAGCGGAGGAAGGACTGGCCATAGTCCCAGGCTGCTGCCCAGCGGGCCTCGTCCGGCGCTCGAAGTGCCTCTGCGCAGGCCCGGAACGCTGCGCTGATCCCGGAGGGTGTCAATTCGCGAGCCGGGAACCACAGCGGATAGTCCCGCAACATGTCCGTTGCTGCATTGCCCTCGTCATGGACAGAGACGATCGGCAACCCCGTGGCCAGATACTCGGCGGTCTTACCTCCCGTCACGTACTTGCCCGAAGCGAGCAGCAGGATCAGGGCGTCCAGCTTCCCGTAGAAACGGGCAACCTGCCGCTTCGGAACGGGTCCGCCGTATTCGAGGCCGTGCTGCCGTACGCCGTCGAACCTGCGGAGCAACGCAGGAGCCGCGCTTCCGCTGGAGCTCAACTTGCCCCGGATGTGCGCCGCTGCCGCCGGCGCCTCCCTGTCATCGGCCAGCCCGAAGGCATCGACCCACCCGTCGAGGAGTTCCTCCAGCGGGTTGTTCTCGTGCTGCAGCGTGCCCAGGTATCCGAAGGAGGGCTTCTCGACGGCCCGGACCACGGGCCTGGCATGCCCGGGCTGCGGGTCGAAGCCGTTCGGGACAACGCGCATCTTCGACGCCGAGGAGGGGTACCGACGCGCGTACTCGTCGCGGATCGGGCCATTGACGAACCAGACCTGCAGGGCTTCCTGAAGGAACGTCGACTCGAGCTTTCCGAGGCGGGACTCCACCCCGAAGTTCTCATGTCCGGTGATCGTGTTGAAAGCCCAGGCATCGCGGTAATCCATGACGTAGGGAACCCCGGGCAGGGAACGCGCGATCGCGAAGGAGACGTAGGGGCTGGCCGACGCAAGGACCAGATCCACAGGGTGCTGACGATGGATGTCACGAGCGGCGTTCGATGCCGGCTTCAGCCACAACCCGTGGAAGGCTTCCGGGAACGCACGCCTGCTACGCGCTGACAGGAGCCGCTCCCAGGCGTAGGGGGCTTCGACGCGCAGCCTCGAGAACGCCCGCAGGTCACCCCTCGCCCGGTCCTCGGAACCTCCATCCGAGATCCGCACCACGCGAACTGCAGGGTCCACGGCGTCGAGGAGTTCGGTATCAACCCCCGATATCTCGGACCAGGTCTCACCGTCGATCGTGAGGACGGTGACGTCCCATCCGGCTGCCGCGAACGCGTTCGGCACCGCCAGGCACCGGTATACGGAGGACGCGGTACTCGGAGGGTAGGCGAAGGCGACGTACAGCAGGTGCGGCTTGGTGCCCTTTGCTGCGTCCGTGTCACCGGTCATTCTGCTGCTCCGGCCGACGAGTCCTCCAACACCCGGGCATACACGGTCCTCAACCGGCTGATCATTCCGGCCGGGTCGTGGTGGCGGCGGACGTACGCCGGTCCGCCCACCCTCTCGGACGTCGTCTGCGGATCACCAAGGGCTTCGACCACAGCCGCACCAGCCTGATGGCGCGGAACCACAATCGCCCCCATCTCATCGCCACGCGGGTAACCATCAACAGGATCGGAGAAGATCAGGGGAACGCCAATGGACATTGCTTGTAATTCACTCACGGACAGTATGCCGGCAGTCTGACCCACCGCTACGTGGGCCTGCGCAAGCTCTGCCACGTAGTGTTTGGCGTCCATCTTGGGCAGGAGCTTGACGCCGAGCTCTGCAGCCTCCTGAGCACGGTTGCCCCAGTCAATTCCGACCACCTCAGCCTCCGATCCCACCGCGGACACCACGTCGGCCGCAGCTTCGAGGAGCCCGTCACCACCTTTTTGTGCGTCCCACCGCGAGGGGAAGAAGACTCGTGGGCGCGCACTCGGATTCCAGGTTGGCAGCATCTCGAGATTCATAGCTTGCGGCATGTATTCGGCATCCGGACGAGCCAGCTGGGCCTTCTCTCGGAGTTCCGGCGTAGTGAAGAAGACATGTCGCGCCAAATCGACGTCCAACTTCAGTGCGTCTCGGTGTTCGTCCTGCCAATAGTTCTCCTTGATGTCCGTGCCATGCAGCGTCAAGACATAAGGCCGCGAAAACCGCCCGCGGGCCCACCGCGCCCGTCCGCCCATGTGCACGTGCCACAGTTCGGAGCGCGGATAGCTCAGGGCCAGCTCGGCGAGGAAACGGTAGTACGCCTGCTTCGTCCCCCCTCGCGTCCACGGCCCCTGCACCTGGCGCCACGGCTGCTTCTGGCGGCGCCCTTCGGCCACGAGCGCCGACCCCACATCGGCGCAGTCGAACAGGTGTGTCACGCGAGTGGTTTCAGACATGCAGGTCATCCTCTCATGCGTCGTGAGCCGCCTGTCCCCACAGCCCAGGAGATAGCGCTGAAGGGACGCACGTAGGATGGAGTGCGTGCCCGCTGCGGGTACGACCTGCTCCCCCGCTTCGGAGAACCGATGAAAGAACTGCTTCGCGTCCTGCGCGAACTCATGCCCCTTCTCCCTGCCAACGCGCGCCGTTTCATCCTCGTGTTCGGCATCTCCCTCTCCGTCCTGTCCCTGGTCGAGGCCGGCGCTCTGGGTATTTTCGCCGTGGTGATGACCCAGATTCTCGGTGGCGGCGACATCAATCTTCCGCTGCTCGGCACCGTCTCCCGGGAGACGAGCCTGTGGCTTCTCGTCGCATCGGCGGTGCTCATGATCGGGAAGTCCCTCGTCGGCATCTGGATGCAGTGGATCTCGACGCGGAAGTTCGCCGAGTTCGAACTCCAGATCGGAACCCACCTCTTCAACAGCTACATCCGCTCCCCCTGGACCGAACGCATGAAGCGGTCCACCGCGGAACTGGTGCGGCTCATCGACGTGGGCATCGCCAACACCATTGCGGGCGTGTTGGTGCCCGCCGTCACCATTCCGTCACAGATCCTCTCCTTCGTGTCGGTACTGGCCATCCTCGTGGTCACGCAACCGCTGACGGCCCTGATCACCGTGATCTACCTGGGGCTGATCGCGGGTGTCCTGTACGTGTGGCTGACGAAGAAGTCGTACGAGGCCGGCCGGGTCAACCGCGACTCGGCGATGCGGATGTCCACACTCGTGTCCGAGATGATCGCCGCGCTGAAGGAAATCACGCTCCGCGACAAGGCGCAGGAGGTGGGTGACGTGGTCTTCGTAAGCCGTTCGCGTGCCGCCCATTCCCGCTCGAACATCCGGTTCCTCGCGGCGGTACCGAAGTTCGTCGTCGACATGGCACTGATCGGCGGGGTGCTCCTTATCGGCACCGTGTCCTTCCTCACGGGTGGTCTGGAGAGCGCGCTGGCCGCCGTCGCCATTTTCGGCATAGCCGGCTTCAAGATGGTGCCATCCCTCACCGCCGTCCAGTCGCAGCTCGCCCTGACGCAGTCGACCCTCCCCTACACCAGCATCGTGATGGAGGACATCCGGCGCATGGATTCCTACAGCGACCGGGACGAGACCATCGGTTCCCGTCAGATCGGTGCCGAACCGCGGAGCCTGACGCTCTCCGGCGTCGGTTTCACCTACCCCGGTGCATCATCCCCCGCCGTGCAGGACATCGACCTGGACATCCCGCTCGGCTCGTCGGTCGGCATCGTCGGACAGTCCGGGGCGGGCAAATCGACCCTCATCGACATTCTCCTGGGGCTGCTGACCCCATCGGCAGGGTCGATGCGGCTCGACGGGGTACCCCTGGAGGACGTCCTGGCGGACTGGCGGTCCCGGGTGGGCTATGTGCCGCAGGACGTCGCCATCTTCGACGGCTCGATCGCGCAGAACGTGGCCCTCACCTGGAGCGGTGATTTCGATGAGCACCGGGTGCGCGAAGCCCTTCGCCGGGCCCAGCTGCTCGAGACCGTCGACTCCAGGGCCGGCGGGATCCACGGAAAGGTGGGAGAGCGCGGTCTGGCGTTGTCCGGCGGTCAGCGCCAGCGGCTCGGTATTGCCCGGGCACTGTACGTGGAACCGCTCGTCCTGGTGCTGGATGAGGCGACCAGTGCACTGGATACGGCCACCGAGGCCGCGGTCGCCGCGGCCATCCAGGAGCTGCACGGCGAGATCACCGTCATCTCCGTCGCTCACCGGCTCTCCACCATTCGGCACAGCGACCAGGTCTGTTTCATGAAGGACGGCTCGATCGTCAGCCGCGGAACATTCGACGAAGTGGTCGCTGGAAACCCGGACTTCGCCCAGCAGGCGCTGCTGGCCGGTCTCAACTCGAGTGAGCAACCGGTTCAGAACAGCTAGTCGGACCTCCGGGAGGCGTCCGTCCGCGCTCCATCAGACGGTCGTCCGGGAGACCGCCTGATAGAGCGAGTCGAGCCTCGGCACGTAGGAGGCGGCGTCGTACCGTGGCAGCGCCCAGGCCGAACTGCCGAGCCGGCGCGCGGCACCTCGAGGATCATTCAGGGCCTCCAGAACCTGCCCCACGACGTCGTCCACCGATCCCTGCATGACGGGCGGCACGCTGCCGTCGTCGGGCCGGCCGATGCGGATACCCAGTGCGGCCATGGGCAGTCCCATGCAGAGCGCCTCGAACTCGCTGGTCGCGAAGTTGTCCGTGGCCTGGCCGATCGCGATGTGCGCCCGTGCCATCAGGGCGTGGAACTCCGTCTGGGGCATCCGCGGTAGCAGTCCGACGCCTGCCCGTCGCGCCTCCTCCGCGCCCGGCCCCCAGTCAAGCCCGGCCAGGCGTGCCCGGGGGCCGACGGCACGCGCCAGCGTGCGCGCAAGTTCCAGCTGCCGATCCACGCCCTTGTCCGCGTCCCACCGCGAGACGAAGAGGATGGTGGGGCGCCCCGTGTCGGGTGACCACGACGGCAGCGTCGACGCGTCCACGAGCGCGGGAAGGAATTCGGCGTCGGAGCGCGCCGCGCGAGCATTGTCTGCAGTGTCGTTGTTCGCGAAGAAGACGTGGGCGGCCTCATCGACGGCGCGTTGGATCTCACCGTGGAAAGCCGGGTCCTTCCACTGCCGTCGGATGTCGGAGCCGTGGAGGGTGAGCACGTAGGGGCGCCGCGGTACTCCACGCTCGCGGAGGAGGCGGGCTGAGGTTCCGTAGTGCACGTGCACCACCTGGGCGCGAGAGACCGCCCTCATGCGGCGCACGAGGTACGGGAAGTAGGTCGCCTTCCGACGGAGCGGACCGCCGACGACAGGACCCGGGGGCCGGACGAGCGAAGGGGGTAGATAGTCCCAGTGCAGGCCCGCGCGCCCTGCCGCAGCCACCATCGACCGCGCCACGAAGGCACAGTCGTTGAACTGGAGAACCTCTGGGGTCACACTGCTTCCTTGCCGCCGACGAGAGCGTCGACGGCTCGCGCCCACCCCTTGACCTGTTCCTCGGCCGACAGCTTCTTCGCTGCCGTCGCGGAGGCGCGCTTGTAACCGGTGACGGCTTCGGGCGTCAGTTCGTCGATGGCCGCCGCAAGGGACGTGGCCGTGAAGTCCTCCGTGACCGTTCCGATCCCTTCTGCCCGGACGAGCGCCGCCATCTCCGGCGACGGCCCGATCACCACGCCGAGGCGGGCCTGGACGAAATCGAAGAACTTGTTGGGAAGCGACCAGGCGAAGTTGAAGTTGACCGGCGGGAGCACGTACACCCCTACGTCGTAACGGTTCAGCGTGTGGGCGAGTTCGGCATACGGAACCGGGTCGTGGAGGACGACGTTCGACATCGCCGAGATGCGGCTCTTCAGCGACTCGTAGTAGGGCCCCCGGTTCTGCGTCAGATACAGGTCCAGTGTCGCCGTACTCTTCAGCATCTCCATGGCGTCCAGCGTCAATTCGATGAAGCGCCCCTCCTGCGCGGCTCCGGAGTGCACCATGCGGATCGTGTCCCCCACCGGGCCCGGCTCCAGCTCGGCGAAGGGGGCCGCATTGGTGATGACGGAAGGGTCGAGGCCGAACTCACGCCGGTATTCATCGGCAATATGCCCGGCGACGGTGGACACCGAGTCCGCCTTCGTGGCGAACGTGCCCACCATCCATCGCATGAACGGCCCGACGAACATCCGCCACCTGGGGAGTTCCTCCTTCATGCGCGGGCAGTACTCGTGGAGGTCCAGATGGACGCCGTGTTCCGCCTCGAGGGAGAGGGCGAGACCGGCGGTGTCGATGTCATTGGCGAGGATGACGTCGAAGCTGCCCGGGGTGAGGCGCGGCTTCAGGTAGGAGATGACCGGGTTCGTCCAGTAGGCGCGCCGGTACGAGCGCGCCATCACGGCGACGCGGTCGTACTTCCATTCCTTGAGCTCGGCCGGTATCTCGACGTGGTCCCGCACCCCTTCGGGTGCCTTGCCGTAGCCGCAGGTCGAGATCTCGTAGCGGTCCTTGAACAGGGCGATCTGCTTGAGGATCCTCGCGTCTGATCGGAGCGGAGAAAAGGACATGATGAGCAGACGCGGGGCAGACATGCGCCAATCATGTCAGCAGCCCTTGATCAAGTCTATTTGCGTGGTCCCTCCGGCGGACCCCCGGCGTCGAACCGGTCGGGGCCGAGGATGCCGGATGAAATAGGCTGTCCTGAAGCCCAGATCCCTAGGAGCGTCCGGCCGATGAGCCCCCGCGAGAGCCTTACACCGCAACTTCCCCCGACCATCGAGGCAGTCGTGCCACTCCACGACGCGGCCCGTCCGATCCGGCGTACCGTCGCCTCCCTCGCGGACCAGCGACAGTCCCTGGCGGAGGCCGGGGCGCGTCTGGAGATCTCCATCGTCTGCCACAACATCCCGGTCAACGCGGTCGAGGAGCGGCTGGACGGCGATCTGGCCGGCGCCGGGATAACCCTGGTGCCCTTCGTCGACGGCGTCTACTCGCCTGCGGGTCCGAAGAATCACGGCCTTCGGAACTCGTCGGCGACCTACGTCACCTTCGTCGACTCCGACGACTACCTCGAGCCGGGAGCGCTCGGAGCGTGGGTGCAGGCTGCTGAAACAACGGGGGCCGACGCCGTCCTTGCCCCTGTCCGCACGCCGGCCGGGAACATGCTCGCGACGCCGGGGCTGCGCCCGAGCAAGCCCACCGTCCTCGATCCGCTGAAGGACGGTCTGGCGACCCGCAGTCTGCCGTACGGGCTGCTGCGGGTCTCCTCGTTGCATGAGATCGGATTCCGCTTCACGAAAGGCCTGAGGGTCGGCGAGGACCTCGAGCCGACCTTGAGACTCCTCTTCAGCGGTCGCGTCATCACCTATCCCTATGGCAGCGCCGCCTACCACCAGACGGATGACGCCGCCGAGGGTCGGGTGACCGCGACCCTGGCCCCTCTCAGCGAGGAGTTCCGCTGGCTCGGCCCCCTGGCGGCACAGGATTGGCTGCTCTCCCTTCCCAAGAGCCATCGCCGTGCGATCGCACTGAAGCTCATGAGGATCCACGGGATAGGCGCCCTACTCCGGCGGGGCGACGCGATCGCCCATGGCGTGGAAGATCCCTCGAGTGCGCCGCCGGAGCCCGGCACGGTGTGGAATGCGAACGAGCGGGAGGCATGGCGCTCGTTCCAGCGGGAGATCGAGTCCCTCGCCGGCGGTGAACTGGCGGCCCTCAGCCGACGGGATTCCCAGCTCGCCGCAGCCGCCGGCGCTACCGACGATCCCGCGCTCCTGGCCGCCGCACGGTCGCGCTACCGGACGTCAGGCCGCCGCGGTGAGCTCATGACCAACAAGCCGTGGAGCGCATTGACGCGCGAGTCGATCATCCGGCATTACATCAGGGAGAACCGACGTCGGGCCACGGGTGTCTTCGATGTGGGCACGCAGTCGGCCGGCTGACCCTGATGTCGCTTCTCAGCGCAGCAGTGCGGCCGCGGGCATGAACCGCAGCGGCGATTCGGGGTTCAGCGCCGACTTCAGCGACGACGGCACCAGGGTGTCCACCCGACCGAAGCGGCGCCGTGATGCCGCACGCCGCTGCAGCTCGTCCGACCCGATGGAAGGATCCAGGATCGCCCGCACCAGCCGGTGATCGGCAAGGCTGAGGGGGTCGAGGGCGCCGGGCGCCTGTGCGAGCAGCGTGGTGAGGATCCGGGACGCCACCGCCCTGTCGTCGTCGGACCACCCGCCGGACTCGAATCGGGTCTGGACCAGACCGAAGACGTGCACCCGCACGAGCTTCACGACGATCGACCGCCGTTCGGAGACAGCCCGTCCCTGGAACCACTCGCTCTGGACGAGCGCCGTGGCGAACTCGAGTTCCGCGTCCACCGGGCGGCGGGCGAAGGTGACCCTGTCCGATGCGTCCGCCCCCACGACATAGCGTCCGGCGCCACGCGCGTAGTCGATCCTCCCACCACCGAACCACAGCTTCGAGGTGAATTCCTGGTCGTCGCCGGTCGGGAATCCCGGTGTGAAGCGAAGTGAGAGCCGCCCGACCTCGCTCCTGCGCAGCAGGCCGAGCGGCGCCGTGCGGTACGACAGCCTGTCCCGGACGGGGTGCAGGTCGCGGTGGCGGCCGGGGCGGAGGACCGGCGTGCGGATCGTCCTGCCGTCGGCATGGCGTTCCGGGGCGATCACCACGTCCGACCGGAGCTTCTCGGCCAGCGTGAACCAGTCCGAGATGGCGCCGGGTTCCACGGTGTCGTCGCTGCCCATGACGCCCACGTAGGGGGCGGTCGCGTGCGCGATGCCGTGGTTGAGAGGCCCCGCGGGGCTCTGGATCCCGTCGCTCAGCTCGAGGAATCGGACGCGGGCCCGATCCTCGTCCAGGACGCCGGGGGCGATCCTCGCCGCGGAGATGTTGTGGCAGACCACGGTGATCCTCAGCCCATCGGGCCGACCGTCCACGAGGCCGCCGTCGAGGAGGGACCGGACGGCCGCCCCGATAGGGCGCTGCTCGTTGTGGACGGCGATCACCATGTCGACCCGCGGGTCCCGAGGGGTCTGCCCGCCTGATTCCGTGGTCATGGGCGGGCTCCCTCACGGACAGTCCGGCCTGCGCGCCGCAGGGCGGCGGCGTACGCCCCCGTGAACAGGTCGCCCACCACGCGGGCATTGAATCGCTGCCGGATGGGTGCTGCGATCCCCTCCGGTGTGCGGTCCTCCAGCAGCGTGGCCGCTTCGAGGATGGCGCGGCCGAGGGCCTCGGCCGTGGGCTGCCGGACGAGCACGCTGTTGGAGGCGTCGCAGTAGTCGTCGTACCCGCCGGCGACGGCGGCCACGACCGGCCTTCCGGACGAGAGAGCTTCGGCCGCTGCAGTGAAGAAGTTCTCCTGCTCCGATGGAAGGAAGAACAGGTCCGCATCCTCGATCCGGGCGAAGATCTCGCCCGGCGGCACGGCCCCCCGCAGGAGGATGCGGTCCGAGAGTCCCACCGCTGCGGTCCTGTCCCGCACCTCCCGCTCGAGCGGGCCGGCCCCGATCCAGTCCAGTTGCACGTCCCGGCCCTGATCGGTCAGCCATCGAACGGTGTCGACCGCGAGGAGGGGCCGCTTCCTGGGCACGAGACCACCGACGGCCACGAGCCGGAGTGTCCCCTCCCGTGGCCACGGCCGAACAGGGCGATCGTTGTCCACCACGCACGGGACGACCACGGCCGCTCCGGGGCGGGCGAAGTGCTGCAACCGCTCGGTCAGCTGGGTCGTGACCCCGGTGACGCTGTGCGGGAACCGGAGGACATAGCGGAGCCAGGCGAGGCGCTGCCACAACGGCCCGACGCTCGCGGGGTTGGTCACACCGTTCCAGTGTTCGGTGTGGACCCACGCCGGCCGGGTAGTCAGCCACACCGGCAGCACCATGAGGATGGTCGAGAACGCCATGGAGTGCAGGACGTCCGCGCCCTTCATCTCGCGTCGGACGACGGCGAACACCCTGAGGATGCTCCATGGCCGCCGGAGATCGAGCGAGATGCGCGAGACGGTCACGCCGTCGAACACCTCCGTGATGGGAACCGCGCCCGAACGGAGGCGGATGTGGACCACCCGGACGTCGTGGGCGGACCGGATCGCCTTGACATGCTCATGGTTGAACGGGGCTTCGGTCGGCGCCTCGGCGGACGGATACCAGGTCGACAGCGCAAGGACTTTCACCGGACAAGGCTATCCCACCGGTTTCACCCCCCACTTCCTGCCGAGCCCCCGACGCTTCCCGCCGGGGCACCGCGAACGGAAGGCGCACGTGGGCCTCCCGTTCCGTTCAGGAAGCTCGTCGCGGAACCGCTAGGCTGAACGAATGCGTATTTTGAGTGTCGTCGGTGCCCGTCCCCAGTTCGTGAAGCTCGCCCCGATCGCCCAGGCGATGGAAGGCAAGGCCGAGCACCTGATCGTGCACACCGGACAGCACTACGACGAGATGATGTCGGACGTCTTCTTCACGGATCTCGGGATCCCGACCCCGGACTTCAACCTCGGCGTCGGGTCGGGGAAGCATGGGAAGCAGACCGGAGCCATGCTCGGCGGACTCGAGGAGATCTTCGAGGAAGTGCGGCCGGACTGGGTGCTCGTCTACGGAGACACCAATTCGACGCTCGCAGCCGCCGTCGCGGCCGTGAAGATCCACGTCCCGCTCGCACACCTCGAGGCCGGGCTGCGGTCCTTCAACCGCCGGATGCCCGAGGAGCACAATCGCGTCCTCACCGACCACGCCTCGGATCTGCTGCTCGCGCCGACCGAGGTGGCGATGCAGCACCTCGCCACCGAAGGCCTGGCGGACCGCAGCGTCCTGGTGGGCGATGTGATGACGGATGTCCTCTTCCGGACCCGCGCGGCTGTGCAGTCGCGCACCGAGGCGCTGCCGAGCGGCGTGGAGCCCGGCAACTACTACATCAGTACCATCCACCGTCCGGACAACACCGACGATCCGGTGCGCCTGAAGCAGATCGTGGACTCGCTAGCGTCACTGGACAGGCCGGTCGTCCTTCTCGCGCACCCCCGGCTGGTCGACCTGGCGCGCCGGCACGGCCTCGAACTCGAGACCGGAGCCGTCCGCGTCGCCTCCCCGCTGGCCTACCCGCAGCTGATCAACGCCGTGATGAACAGCGTGGGCGTGATCACCGACTCGGGGGGCCTGCAGAAGGAGGCGTTCCTCCTGCGGGTTCCCTGCACCACGATCCGCCCGGAGACCGAATGGGTCGAGACCGTGGAGCTGGGCTGGAACGTACTCGTCTCGGAGAACCTCACCTCACTCGCCTCCGTGGTGCAGCGCCCGACGCCCGATCCCACCACGGCAGCACCGTACGGCACGGGTGAAGCGGCAGGCGCGGTGGTCAGCGCACTGCTGGAACAGCGCTGAGGATCACCTGCGCTGCGCGCCGTCCCGCGACGCGCAGCGACGCATTCCCCTCGGCCCAGCTGGAACGCTCCGCCCGATGATGATCCGTCTCCTCGAGGAAGCGCATCATTGCCTCCGCGATGTCGGCGGCGGAATAGCCGCTCGCTGCTCCAAGACCGTTCTCCGAGACCATCCGGGCACCGTCACCGACCCCCGCATACACGACCGGGGTCCCGCAGGCCGCAGCGGCGTAGATCTTGGTGGGCTTCGCGAAATCGTAGCCCTGGCCGGGCACGATGCTCACCAGGGCGGCGGAGGCTCCACGCAGCCAGCGGGCCGCCTCCGCCGGGGGCACGACGCCGTTGAAGGTCACCCGTTCGGGGGCGAGCTCCTGCGCCCGGGCGCGCAGGGCGGCCTCCGCTGACCCCTGACCGAAGAAATGCAGCCGGGCGTCGGGGAATCGCTCGAGGACCAGGGCCATCGCTTCGATGAAGATCTCGGCACCCTGCCACTCGGACATGGTCCCGGTGTAGACGAAGTAGCAGTACCCGGGGGTCGCCGTGGGCCCCTCGGCGGAGAAGACGTCGGTGTTCACGCCGTTGCCGACGACCGCCACCTGGGCGGGGTCGAGGCCGAACTGGCCGGTCTGCTCGGCCACGCCGTCGGAGATGGCGATCACCTTCTGCGACCGGCGCAGGGCGATGCCCTCGATACGCGCCATCAGCTTCACGACGGGGCTGGGCGCACCCGTCGCAGCGAGGGCATCGGTCCAGATGTCCGCGGCGTAGTAGACGTAGGGGCGCCGGCGCAGGAAGGACGATGCAGCCACCATGAGTCCCGTCGTCGGCGGCGGTTCCGCGACCACGACGTCGGCCCGGCTCGCAAGGAGCCTGAAGAACAGCGGGATGTCGAAGCTCATGTACTGCACGTAGCCGCGGACGTTACCGCCGCTGTCACGCAGCACGGGCCACCGCTTCACGGAATCGGTGGCCCGACCGCGCTGACCGCCCTCACTGGGAGGCCGGGTGGTCAGCACCGTGACGTCGGCCCCGCCCTCCTCCAGCCCGCGGACGAGGGCCTCGAGCCGGAAGGCCGCGGCACCGACCTCCGGTGGGTACAGACGGGTCGCAACGAGTACCTTCAGCGCCACGCAGGCAGCCCGATCGTCGAGTTGCTGTTCGCCGCCTCGATCATCGCCTCGGCAACCCTGAGCGTGGCGAGTCCTTCCCGCATCGTCACCGTGTTGTCGGCGACGCCGAGGGCGGCGTCCCGGAACGCCTCGAGCTCGGACCGCAGGGGCTCCCGCTTGGTCAGGGCCAGACGGGTGATGTTGCCCTCCGAGACACCCCTGAAGTTGGACACGGCCTCCCACTCCGTGGTGAACGTCCCGTTCTCGTAGAACGTGAGGTCCGCCGTCAGCGTGTCGGCCACGAACGCGCCCTTCTCCCCCGTGACGACGGTCAGTCGTTCCTTCATGGGCGACAGCCAGTTCACGAGGTGGCTGGTGATCACGCCGTTCTCCAGCTGGCCGGAGGCGGTCACCATGTCCTCGTGCGGCCGGCCCGAGCGGGTGCTCGTGCGCGCGGAGACGGAGGTGAACGGTGACTGCGCCAGCCAGGACGTGAGGTCGATGTCGTGGGTCCCGAGGTCCTTGACCACGCCGACATCGGCGATCCGGGCAGGGAACGGCCCCTGCCGACGGGTCGCGATCTGGTACACGTCGCCGAGATCCCCGGCTTCCAACCGGCTGCGCAAGGACTGCAACGCCGGGTTGAACCGCTCGATGTGTCCGACGGCGCCGACGAGACCCGCGCTCTCGAACGCCTCGACCAGGCGCTCGCCGGCGTCCACGGTGTCAGCGATGGGCTTCTCCACCAGCGTGTGGACGCCGGCGGCCGCGAGGGTCAGCCCGACCTCCTCGTGCAGGCCCGTCGGGACCGCGCAGACCGCCATGTCGATGCCCTGGTCGATGAGCTCCTCGATGGAGCCGCAGAGGGGCAGGCGTCCGGCCACGCCGTGCGGGTCCCCGTAGGCGTCCGCCACGGCGACCAGCTCGACGCCGTCGACCTCCCGGAGGGCCCTGGCATGGTGCCTGCCCATCATGCCCAGGCCGATGAGTCCGACCCTCAGATCAGCCATGCCCTAGGCCCCCGCCTTCGCCAGCGCGTTCACGGCGGTGATGATGCGGTCGAGGTCCTCGTCGTCGAGCGATGGATGCACCGGCAGGGACAGGACCTCACGGGCGGCGATCTCCGTGTTCGGGAGGTCCTCGCTGCGCCTGAAGGAGGGCAGCCGGTGGTTCGGGATGGGGTAGTAGACCCCGGACCCGATGTTGTACTCGTCCTTCAGGGCCGCCGCGAACGCGTCGCGGTCGTTGCCGACACGCACGGTGTACTGGTGGTACACGTGGACCGCGGTCTCGGCGACCTTCGGCGTCTCCACGCCCTCGATGTTCTCCGTGAGGAATACCGCATTGGCCTGGCGCTGCGCCGTCCATCCGCCGACCTTGGTCAGCTGAACACGACCGATCGCGGCGTGCAGGTTCGTCATCCGCGCATTGAAACCGACGATCTCGTTCTCGTACTGACGCTCCATGCCCTGGTTGCGCAGCAGCCGGAGGCGGCGTTCGATCTCGGGGTCGCCGGTGGACACCATCCCGCCTTCTCCCGAGGTCATGTTCTTGGTCGGGTAGAGCGAGAACATCGCGAAGTCGCCGAACGTACCGACCTGTCGGCCGGCCAGCGACGCCCCGTGCGCCTGGGCGGCGTCCTCGAAGAGCGCGATGCCGTGCTGGTCGGCGAGCGCGCGGAGCGCGACGACGTCCGCCGGATGCCCGTAGAGGTGGACCGGCATGATGCCCTTGGTCTTCTCGGTGATCAGTCCCGCGACGTGGTCGACGTCGAGCGCGTAGTGATCGAGTTCGATGTCGGCGAAGACGGGGGTGGCTCCGGTGAGCGCGACGGAGTTGGCCGTCGCCGCGAAGGTGAAGGACGGGACGATGACCTCGTCGCCGGGTCCGACCCCGGCCGCGAGCAGCCCGAGATGCAGGCCTGCGGTGCCGGAGTTCACGGCGACAGCGCTCCGGCCGTCGAGGAGGACCTCCGAGAACTCCTTCTCGAAGGCGGCGACCTCGGCCCCCTGGGCGAGCATGCCGGACAGCAGGACGGCGTCGACGGCCTTCCGCTCGTCGTCGCCGACGATCGGCTTCGCTGCTGGGATGAATTCCTTGCTCATGCGTCTACCTCTACTCGTGTCAGGGTTTCGTCGAGTTCCTTGTACCGTTCCCCGGTCTGAGGGCAGACCCACAGGTCACCCTCGGCGCGCAGCGGCTCGCCCGCCCGGCCCACCCACCCGATGCGCCTGGCGGGGACACCGGCCACGAGGGCGTGCGGGGGCACATCCTTCGTGACGACGGCGCCGGCCGCGACCGTCGCCCAGGCGCCGATCGTGACGGGTGCCACGCAGACCGCGCGGGCGCCGACGGCCGCACCCCGTTCGATGGTGACGCCGACGGGAACCCAGTCGTGGGCGCTCTTCAGGTCTCCGTCGGGAGTGATGGAGCGTGGGTAGGTGTCGTTCGTGAGCACCACGGCAGGCCCGATGAAGACGCCGTCCCCCAGCACCGCCGGCTCGTACACGAGCGCGTAGTTCTGGATCTTGGAGTTGGCGCCGATCCGGACACCGGTGCCCACGTAGGCCCCGCGTCCCACGATGCAGTTCTCGCCCAGGGTCGCCTCTTCCCGCACCTGCGCGAGGTGCCAGATCTTCGATCCCTCTCCGATGACGGCCTCGGGAGAGACGTCGGCCGTCTCAGCTATGTAGCTCACGTCGCTTCGCTTCCTGTCTGTTCGTGCCGCGGGGCATCCCGCGCGCCGTTCTTCAGCGGGCCGACCGGGCGGCGGCTCAAGCCTTGCCGATCACGCGGTAGGTCACGCCGGTCCACTGCTCGGCGCTGCTCACCCGCCGACCGTCGATGAACGTCCTGACGCCGGGGAGGTCGGCCGGCGTCAGCGAGGCGTACTCCGCGTGATTCGCCTGGACCACGGCGGCCTCGACGGCCTCCCCGAGGTGGTACGGCACGAAGCCGAGCTTCTCGAGTTCCTCGTCCGTGTACATCGGGTCGTGGACCAGCGCGGTCGCCCCTCGCGAGGTGAGCGCATCCACGGCGGCGAAGACGCCGGAGAAGGCGGTCTCCTTGACTCCCCCGCGGTAGGCCGCGCCGAGAACCACCACGCGTGCTCCCTCGAGGGAGCCGTGGGCGCCCTCGAGCAGGCCGATCGTGTAGTCGGGCATCCCGGCATTGGCTTCCCGCGCCGCGCGGACCACGGTGGCGGCAGGATCGTTCCAGAGGTAGAGGCGTGGATAGACCGGGATGCAGTGACCGCCGACGGCGATGCCGGGCTGGTGGATGTGGCTGTACGGCTGCGAGTTGGACGCATCGATGACCTGGTAGATGTCGATGCCGACTGTTGCCGCGTACCGGGCGAACTGGTTGGCGAGCCCGATGTTCACGTCGCGATAGGTCGTCTCCGCGAGCTTGGCCAGTTCGGACGCCTCGGCCGACCCGAGGTCCCACACACCGTTCCCGCGCTGCAGGTCCGGGCGGTCGTCGAAGTCCAGGACGGCTTCGTAGAACTCGACGGCGAGCTTCGCGCCCGCGGGCGAGAGCCCCCCGACCAGCTTGGGGTACTTGCGCAGGTCCTCGAACACCCGGCCGGTCAGGACCCGTTCGGGGGAGAAGACGAGGTGGAAGTCCTCGCCCTCGACGAGTCCGCTTCCCGCTTCCAGCGCGGGCTTCCACCGATCGCGGGTGGTGCCCACCGGGAGCGTCGTCTCGTAGGACACGAGGGTGCCCGGCGTGAGGTGGCGGGCCAGTTCAGCGGTTGCCGCGTCCATCCAGCCGAAGTCGGGCTTCGCGTCGGCGTCCACGAAGAGCGGGACCACCAGGACGACGGCGTCGGCCCCCGGCACGGCGTCGGCGTAGTCGGTCGTGGCGCGCAGCCTGCCGGCCGGCACCAGGTCCGACAGCATCTCCTGAAGGTGGGCCTCGCCCGGGAACGGTTCGATTCCCTCATTGACGGCTTTCACGATGGTCGGGTTCACATCCACCCCGACGACCTCGTGGCCCTTCGAGGCGAACTGCACCGCCAGTGGAAGCCCGATCTTACCCAGGGCAATGACGACAATCTTCACGGAGAGCACCTTTTCGTTGTTCATCCCCCGCGAGCGCGCAGGGCTCGGTGGGGCTTTCGTTGCAACAAGCCTATCGGTAGATGACCGGCTTCCTCCCCGTCCCGACGCCGCGCCGTCCGCCGATGGCGGGAAGAGCGACGCTCTGCTGTGCTGCGCGGACGCCCCGCGAAGCGTTGTCCACATGCGTGGAACGCGCCCCTCCACCTCCCGGTCGGCCCATAGCGTGGTGGCAGTCACCGCCCAGGAGGTCCCGATGGATCTGCACCTCACCCTCGCGGGCGCTCCCCCGAGAACCTTCCCGCCCCGGGAGATCGTCGTCGACACCGATACCCTCCGCACCGGCGCGGCACTGGCGGACCGGCTCGCGGCGGACGGGTACCGGGGGCCGTTCACCGTGGACGGAGTACCGCTCGGCGCCCTGCTCCCCCACACCGGCGGCTTCGTGCACGGAGCCGTGATCGTGTGCGGCGCGGTGCCGGGTCCCCCCGCCCCGGCACCGCTCCCCCACCTCGCGTTCGTCGTCCACACGGGCCCCGACGCCGGCCAGGTGATCCCCCTGACGCGCGGCAGCTACGTCGTCGGCCGCGCGGCGGCTGACATCACGATCGCCGATCCCGCCCTCTCCCGACGCCATGCCCTGCTCACGGTGGCGGAGGACTCCATCGTCCTCGAGGACCTCGGGTCGGCCAACGGGACCTTCGTCGACGGGGTCGCGATCACGACGGCGGACATCACCGATGCGGCGGACCTGCGGGTCGGAGCGAGCAGGTGCGGCATCGAGCTGATCGACGCCCCGGGTTGGACGCCGACAGACCCGCGGAGCGTGCTCGAGCCGTTGCCCGTGCACGCGGCACTCCCGGATACCCCGTCGCGCCTCCTCGTCCTGACAGCGCTCCTGCCACTCGTCCTCGGCGTCGTCCTCGCCCTGACCACGGGCATGTGGTTCTTCCTGGCGTTCAGCGCCCTCTCCGCCCTGACCGGACTCGTTCCGCTGATGACGCACCGACGGAAGGCGGCGGTCTTCGCCGCCGAGGTGCGCGACGCCGCCGGGCGCGATTGCGCCCGGCGCAGGAGCGCAGCGCCAGACCCGGGCCAGACGGGGCTCGATGCCCTCCGCGCGTCCCGCCGCCCGCCATCGGGGGCGGCCCCAATCGAGAGGGAGGAACCAGACTTCGTCCTGCTGCGCCTCGGCCTGACGGACCAGCCGGCGAACCTCACGGTCGCGCGGTCCGGGTCACCGTTCGAGGCCCCGGTACTGGACGGCGTTCCACTCCTGCTCCCCTGCCCGGGGACCACCGGTGCCGGCGAGGCCTCCTGCACCCTGCCCTTCACGATCAGCGGGGACCGTGCTGCGGTGGACTGCGTCCTGCGGGCCCTCCTCCTCCAGGCGGCCCATCCGCGGTCAGGGGCTCCGACCCTCGTGTGCTGGGGTGCTGCCCGGTTCCTCCCGCACCACGCACGCTTCCTGCCGAACGTTCACCTCACGCACGACCCGGGCGTCCTCACCGCGCTCGCGGCACGCGCGGCGCTCCTGCTGGTCTTCCAGCTCGCCGAGGACCTACCCGCCCTGGCCGGTGCGGTGCAGGTCGTCGTCCTCCGCTTCGCCGCCGGTCCGCCACCCGGCGGGCCTCCGTCCAGCGGGGGCGGGCGTGGCGGAGAGGGCATGCTGCTCACGGACGGGAAGGCCCTGGTCACCCTGGGAGGTGGCGAGTACGAGGTCCTCCCGGACGGGGTGTCGGCGCGGACCTTCGAGCGGAGCGCGCGGCTGCTCGCCCGGGCGGCGGCGCTGGACCCGGCCTCGTCGGCCCGCTGCCGGAGCACCCGCCCCGGGACGGCGTCGGCCCTGCCGGCGTCCGTCTCCCTCTGGTCGGCCGAGCTGAGGCCGGACACGCTCGCCCCTGCGGTCGCCGGCAGGTGGTCGTCGTCCGACGGCGGGCACGCGACCGCCTGCGTGGGCCGGTCCGCGGACGGCCCGCTGTCGATCGACCTCGTGAAGGACGGTCCCCACCTGCTGGTGGCCGGCACCACCGGCTCCGGGAAGTCGGAGTTCCTGAGGACCCTCGTCCTCGGCCTCGCCCTCCATCACCCGCCCGACCACCTCACCCTGCTCCTGATCGACTACAAGGGCGGTTCCGGCCTCGGCCCGCTGGCGTCGCTCCCGCACTGCGTCGGCGGCCTGACCGACCTGTCGGGCGAATCGACCGCGCGGGCCCTGACGTCGCTCCGTGCGGAGCTGCGTCGGCGGGAACGGCTGTGCTCCGGGTACAGCGTCCGCGACCTGGACGAACTGCGCCGCGCCGCACCCCTCGCCTGCCCGCCGCGGCTGGTGATCGTGATCGACGAGTTCCGGATGGTGAGCGACGACGTACCCTCCGCGGTCCCGGACCTCATGAGGATCGCCTCGCTCGGCCGGTCGCTCGGAGTGCACCTGGTCCTGGCCACCCAACGCGCCCAGGGCGCCGTGACGCCGGACATGAGGGCGAACATCACCACGTCGGTGCTCCTGAGGGTCCAGACCCCGCTGGAGTCGCAGGACCTCCTCGGGACGTCGGCGGCCGCCGACCTGCCCGTCGACATCCCGGGCCGCGCCTTCCTGCGCCGCGGGTCGGAGGCTCCCGTCGCCTTCCAGACCGCGTCGGCGTCGGCGCCACCTCCCGCGGACCATGGTGGGGGCTGGCAGGACGTCGCCACCCATATCGGCGGCCCCTCGGCCCGCCCCGCCCTCGGCGGCGCCCCCGACGCCGCGGGGACCGTGCGCCGGCAGCCCTCCGACACCGTGGGCGACGACGCTGTCGATCGGGCTGTCGAAGCGCTGCGGTCCGTGGCCGGCGGAGGCGCCGCCCACCCACGCCGGCCCGTCCTCCCGCCGCTGCCCCGCGCGCTCAGCACGACGGCGTGCCGCGCCTTCCCTCCCGTCACGGCGGGGAACGACACGCCGGTGACCGGTCCTGCCGGCGGCGTCGCCCTCGGCGTCGCGGACTTCCCCGACCGCCAGGCCCAGCGGCTCCTGCTGTGGCGGCCGCGGGACCACTCCCACCTCGCCGTCGTCGGGCTTCCGGGCAGCGGTGGGGCCCGGGCCCTCGCGGCGGTCGTCGCAGGCCTGCCCGAGCTGGACCCCGATGTGCACCTGTACCTCCTCGACGGCGACGGCACCCTGTCCGACGGCTCGAGGTACCCGCAGACGGGCGCCTACGTCCGTGCGGACGAGACGAGACGCGCCGGGCGCGTCCTGGAGAGGCTGGCGGGCCTCGCCGGTCCCCCCGGCGAGGGCCCCGGCATCGTCCTCGTGGTCACGGGGTGGGGGCGCTGGAGCAGCCAGTTCCGGCAGGGCCGCCTGGCCCGGGCGGAGGAGGACCTGCACACGCTCGTGCGCGACGGCGCCTTCCGCGGCGTCACGGTCTGCATCGGTGGGGATCGGGAACTGACCGCGGCACGGTTCTTCGCCCTCCTCCCGAACCGCGTGTACCTCCCGCTGGGAACGCAGCAGGAGACGACCCTGACCTGGCCGAAGCTGCCGCCTCTGGATGCGGTAGCGGGCAGGGGTCTCGTCCAGGGCCGTATCACCGGAGCCTGGGGCGATGGCGTCTGCCAGCTCGTGCAGGACGGCACCCGTCCCGGCCGTCCCGGGACACCCCCTGCCCGGCCGCCGTTCCCGGTCCACCGGCTCCCCCGCACCGTCGACGCCGCCCGCCTCCACGCGCGATCGTCGCCGGAGCTGCGCCGTGGCTCGATCGATCTCCCCGTGGGCGTCTACGGGGACGACCTCGAGCCGTACGCCATCAGCCTCCGGCCTGGCGAGGTCTTCCTCGTGCTGGGCCGTCCGGGGGCGGGGCGCACCACGACGATCCGCGTGCTCCGGGATGCGGCCGCCCGGCTCAGGCCCCGTCCGGCCGTCGTCGCGCCGCCGGACGGCGCATGTCCCTCGGAGTCCATGGGCTTCTGGAAGGAACTCGTCGCGTCCGGCGCGCGGCCTCCGGCGAGCGACTGCCTCCTGCTCGTCGACGACGCGGACCACCTCCCCGCCGGCATCCACCAGGTGCTCGCCGGGCTGGTCGCACAGGGCGCAGCAGCGGTGCTCGCCGCCGTGCCGGGTCCGTCCCTCGCGGCGCGGGTTCCCCTGGCCGCCCAGGTGCGCGGACTCGGTCGCGGTCTCGTGCTGTCTCCGAGGTCACCCGGCGACGGCGACTTCCTCGGGGTACGCCTCGACCCGGACGGGGCCGCGATCCCCGGTCGCGGGTACGCCTGCGACCCGTCGGAGGTGGTGGAAGTGCAGGTGGCGCGGCCTACAGCGTCCTTCCCTGCCCCGTCGCCCGGGTCGTGAACTCCACGACGGGCTTCGAGAAGAGGGTGACGATCACGGCCGCGGCCGGTGCCATGAGCAGGAACCCGATGAGGGGATTGCCTGCCGTGAAGAACGGGAAGGCCAGAATCACCAGGAAGAGCTGGACCACGAGCGACGGCGATCGAGGCCAGCGGAAGCCTGCCCCGAGTTTCCTCGCCATGGCCACCAGCCCCGCGGCAACCAGAAGGAGCAGCACGGTCATGAAGACGGATCCCCCGACGGAGACCGGGTCGCCGCCGAAGATCGACCTGAGGAAGCCGACTGAAAGGGCGAGGAGCGCGATCGCCTCGAGCACCAGGACTGCGGCGATCAGGAGGACGCCGGGCGGGCGGGTTGCCCGCTGCGGGGCTGGATCGGTGGCCACTCTCGAACCCTACCCGACCCGCTGATGTGTGACAGACGTCCCGAATGGCACCCCTAGCAGGCTTTGTTGTGACAAACCACTCATGCATAACGGCGATCGGACAGGCCAAGCCCTTGTTTACCGGATGGTTACATGACAGCCTTAACGGAGTTGAAACCCGGGGGGCCGAAATCGGCCCCTTTACTATGAGCCCCCTCGTGAATGTTTTCACAAGCACACGGTGAGCGAGGCTGAAGGAGAATGTGATCACATGGATTGGCGTAGTCGTGCGGCCTGTCTGGACAAGGACCCGGAACTGTTCTTCCCGGTCGGCAACACCGGACCGGCGCTTCTTCAGATCGAGGAAGCGAAGAGCGTCTGCCGCCGCTGCCCCGTGCAGGAGACCTGCCTGCAGTGGGCCATCGAGTCCGGCCAGGACGCCGGAGTCTGGGGCGGGCTGAGCGAGGACGAGCGTCGGGCGCTCAAGCGCCGGGCCGCCAGGGCTCGCCGCGCCTCCTGAGGGTTCCGGACCGCATCGTCGGTCCGGCGCCGACGGAGCCCTCGAGGCTCCGGTCGATCGATCGAGGGCCGCCCGGTGGGCGGCCCTTCGTCGTCGGGCCGTCCACCGGCCATTGCATTCGGCAGACCTACGAGCCCTGGTTGAGGCGCAGTCCGAGTTCCAGCGCGACCGACGTGCCTCCGCCGGGACGTGTGCTCCAGGTGATCGTCCCGTCGAGTTCGCTCGTGACCAGCGTCCTGACGATCTGGAGACCCAGGCCCTCCGCGTGGCCGCCGACGGGCAGGCCGACGCCGTCGTCCTCGATGGTGACGCGGAGGATCTCCTCGCCGTCGTCCTCCGTCCGCCGGTTCGCCCGGAGCCACACCGTCCCGGCCCGACCGGACAGGCCGTGCTCGACGGCGTTGGTGACGAGTTCGTTGATCACCAGCGCCAACGGTGTCGCGAGGTCGCTCGGGAGCTCCCCGAAATCCCCACTCCGTTCGGTCCGCACCGCCTGGGACGGTGATGCCACCTCGGCGGACAGCCGGAACTGGCGTGAGATGAGCTCGTCGAAGTCCACGCTCTGGGCGAGGCCCTGGGACAGCGTCTCGTGCACCAGGGCGATCGTGGACACACGGCGCATGGCCTGCTCGAGTCCGACTTTCGCCTCCTCGCTGACCATCCTGCGGGACTGCATCCGCAGCAGCGCGGCCACGGTCTGCAGATTGTTCTTCACGCGGTGGTGGATCTCGCGGATGGTGGCGTCCTTCGACACGAGTTCCATCTCGCGGCGCCGGAGCTCGGAGACGTCCCTGCACAGCACGAGGGCCCCGAAACGCTCCTTCTCGTCGCGCAGCGGGATGGCCCGCAGCGACAGGCTGACACCGCGGGACTCGATCTCGGTGCGCCATGGCATCCTGCCGGTCACCACCAGGGGCAGCGTCTCGTCGACCATGCGGCGGTCCTTCAGCAGCCCCGTCGTGATCTCGGCGAGCGGCCGTCCCTCGAGGGTCTCCACATCCCCGAGGCGGCGGAAGGCCGACACCCCGTTGGGGCTCGCGTACTGGACGATGCCGTCGACGTCGAGCCTGATCAGCCCGTCGCCCACGCGCGGTGCGCCGCGACGGGACCCGGTGGGCGTCGCGAAGTCGGGCCACAGCCCGAGCGTGCCCATGCGCAGGAGGTCGTAGGCGCACTGGCGGTAGGTCAGCTCCAGCCGCGACGGCATCCTCGAACTGGAGAGGTCCATGTGGGTCGTCACGACGGCGAGGGTGCGGCCGTTCCGCACCATCGGGACGGCCTCGACCCGCATCGCCATCTCCGTGGTCCAGTTGGTCTCGCCCGAGCGCTCGATCTTCTGGGACACCCAGGCGAGGTCGACGAGGGGCTGGAGGTCGGCGCGGATGCGCTCACCCACGAAGTCGCTGTGGAAGACGGTGTGCGACGTCGACGGCCGGGCATGCGCCAGAGCGACGTAGCCACCGCCGTCGAGCGGGAACCACAGGGCGAGGTCGGCGAACGCGAGGTCGGCGACCATCTGCCAGTCCCCCACCAGCAGATGCAGCCACTCGGCGTCGCCGGGCTCGAACCCGGCGAACTCGCGGATCGGATCAGTGAAGATGGCCATGAAGTTCCTCTGTTGCTCGGGCAGGCGGCACCGCTACCGGCACCGCCGCGGGCGGCGGGCCGATCGCGGCCGACCGCCGTCGGCGGCAGGAGCTGCGGCGGGATGCCGGTTCCCAGTCTGTCACTCCCGGTGGGCCAGGCCCACCGGGAGGGGGGTCAGCGGACGATCGAGCGGAGGAGCCGCAGCGCGACCGACAGCGACGAGATGTCGTCCTGCTCCAGCATGTTCACCTCGGCGAACATGCTGCTGGCCCGCTGGAGCTGGTCGGCGTTCTGGTCCTGCCAGGCCTGCAGCCGCTCCCCCGCATCGCGGTCCCGCAGGTCCCCGGACGCCCGCATGACCGCGACCGTGATGTCCGCCGCGGTCGAGTAGAGATCGTCACGCAACGCAGCGCGCGCCAGGGCCTGCCAGCGGTCCGTGCGCGGCAGCTTGGTGATGCGCTCCAGCAGGTCGTCGACCTCGAAGCGGTCGTACACGGCGTAGTAGACGCGGGCGATGCTCTCCACGGGCTCGTCGACCCTGCGCGTGCAGTGCGCGATGTCGAGCAGGGCGAAGGACTCGAACTGTTCGGCCCAGCGCCGGCCGAGCTCCTCCGGGAGCTGCCACTCCGCAGCCCGCTCCCTCCACCGGAGGGCGCGCTCGAGGTCGCGTCCGCGCAGGTACTCGCACAGGTGGAGGCGGAACGGCGCGATCAGCGGCTTGAACGCGTCGATGTCCTGACCGACCGTGGTGCCCACCTCCACGTGGTTCACGAACCAGCGCACGGCGCGGTCCAGGAGCCGCCGCAGGTCGAGGTGCACGGTGCTCCAGTGTTCCGTCGGGAAGTCCGCCGGCAGCGCCGCGAGCGTGTCGACGGTCTCGTCGAGCGAGTAGATCTCACGCAGGGCCACGAAGGCGCGGGCGATCACCGGCTCGGGGACGGAGGTCTCCTCCATCACCCGGAAGGCGAAGGTGATGCCGCCCAGGTTGATGATGTCGTTGGCGATGACGGTCGAGATGATCTCCCGGCGCAGGGGGTGGGTGTCGAGCTGGTCGTCGAACCGCTCCACGAGCCGCCGCGGGAAGTAGCGCCGCAGCGTGCCGCTGAAGTAGGGGTCGTCGGCGAGGGTGCTGGCCGAGAGCGCCCTGGTGAGTTCGATCTTCGCATAGGCCGCGAGGACGGAGAGCTCCGGCGAGGTGAGCCCCTGGCCGGCGTCGCTCCGTTTCTGCAGCTCCGCCGTGGTGGGCAGCGCCTCGAGGTCCCGGTCGAGATCGGCCTTCTTCTCGAGCCAGTCCATCATGCGCTCGTAGCTCGGACTCCATTCGACGACCCGCTGGCGGTCGTTGAGCAGCAGGACGTTCTGGTCGATGTTGTCCTGCAGGACGAGCCGCCCGACCTCGTCGGTCATCGAATGCAGGAATTCCGCGCGCTCCTCCGGCTGGAGGCGCCCGGCCCGCACCATGCGGTCGACGAAGATCTTGATGTTGACCTCGTGGTCCGAGCAGTCCACGCCCGCGCTGTTGTCGATGGCATCGGTGTTGAGGATCACCCCGGACAGCGCGGCCTCGATGCGCCCGCGCTGGGTCATCCCGAGGTTCCCGCCCTCACCGACGACGCGCGCCCGCAGTTCGCTGCCGTTCACCCGGATGGCGTCGTTGGCGCGATCGCCCACCTCGGCGTTCGTCTCGTCGGAGGCCTTCACGTAGGTGCCGATGCCGCCGTTGTACAGCAGGTCGGCGGGTGCTCGGAGGATGGCGCGCAGGAGTTCGGGCGGGCTCAACCGGGTGACCCCGGCGTCGAGGCCCAGCGCCTCCCTCACCTCGGGCGAGATGGGGACGGACTTGGCCTGCCGCGGGTACACGCCGCCGCCGGAGCTGATCAGCGAGGTGTCGTAGTCCTCCCAGCTCGACCGGGGCAGCTCGAACAGGCGCCGCCGCTCGGCGAAGGACACCGCGGCGTCCGGGTTCGGATCGAGGAAGATGTGGCGGTGGTCGAAGGCCGCCAGGAGGCGGATGTGCTCGGAGAGGAGCATCCCGTTCCCGAAGACGTCACCGCTCATGTCCCCCACGCCGACGACGGTGAAGTCGTCGGTCTGGGTGTCGATGTCGAACTCGCTGAAATGCCGCTTCACGGATTCCCATGCGCCGCGCGCGGTGATGCCCATCGCCTTGTGGTCGTAGCCCACCGACCCGCCGGAGGCGAAGGCGTCCCCGAGCCAGAAGTCGTACTCCGCGGACAGCTCGTTGGCGATGTCCGAGAACGACGCCGTGCCCTTGTCTGCGGCGACCACGAGGTAGGTGTCGTCGTCGTCGTGCCGGACCACCCGCGGCGGCGGCGCCACCGTCTCGGTGGTGCCGTTCGTGATGATGTTGTCGGTGATGTCGAGCAGTCCGCGGATGAAGGTGCGGTAGCTCGCCTGGCCCTCGCTGATCCAGGCCTGGCGGTCGAGCGCGGGGTCGGGCAGCTGCTTGGCGAAGAAGCCCCCCTTGGCCCCGGTGGGCACGATCACCGCGTTCTTCACGGTCTGGGCCTTCACCAGGCCGAGCACCTCGGTCCGGAAGTCCTCGCGCCGGTCCGACCAGCGCAGACCGCCGCGCGCCACCTTGCCGAAGCGCAGGTGCACTCCCTCGACCTGCGGGGAGTAGACCCAGATCTCGAACTTCGGCCGCGGGAACGGCGCGCCGTTGATCCGCGACGTGTCGAACTTCAGGCTGACGTGGCGCTTGTCCTGGAAGTAGTTGGTCCGCAGCGTCGCCTCGATGAGATTGGCGAAGGTCCTGAGGACGCGGTCCGCGTCGAGGGTCGGAACCTGCTCCAGCCCCTCCTCGAGCGTCGTCCGGGCGGCGTCGGACGCCGCGTCCCGGTCACCCACGAGTCCGGGGTCGAAGCGAGCGGTGAACAGTGCCACCAGCGCCCGGGTGACGGCCGGGTTGCGGAGCAGGGTGTCGGCCACGAAGCCGTAGGAGTTCGTGTTGCCCATCTGTCGCATGTACTTGGCGTAGGCCCGGAGGATCACCACCTGGCGCCACCCGAGATCCTCGGTGAGCACGAGCCGGTCGAACTGATCCGATTCGCTGTCGCCCGTGACGGCAGCCGTGAACGCGTCGCGGAGCAGCGGCGCGGTGTCGAGCGGGGAGACGCCGGGCGGCAGCCTCAGCCCGAGGTCGTAGAGGAAGAACGAGCGATCGTCCGAGCGCGTGATCTCGAAGGGGCGCTCGTCCAGCACCTCGAGGCCGAGATTGTGGAAGTAGGGCAGGATCTGCGTGAGGCTCTTCGCCTCCGTCAGGTAGAGCTTCAGGCGGGCGTCCTCGCCGTCCTTGCGCTGCGGCACGTACACGTGGAGCTGCGGGGCTGCATCGCCGGACTCGGCCAGCCGCTCGAACCGGGCGATGTCCTCCAGGGCGTCCTCGACCTCGTAGTCGACGCGGTAGCTGGGAGGGAAGGACTCCGCCCACAGCGTCGCGAGACGCTCCGCGCCGTCCTGCTCGAACCGCTGCTGCGCGACCTCGACCACGCCCTCGGACCAGGAGCGGGCCGCGCGGACGAGGCGTTCCTCGAGCTCCGCCGCGTCGATCTCGGGGATCTCGACCCCCCGCTGGAGCCTGATGCGGAAGAACAGCCGCGCAAGCGCGGACTCACTCATCCGCGCCTCGAAATCGATGGACTGGGCACTGAGCGCGGTACGCAGCTCGCCCTCGATGCGCTGCCGGACACTGGTCGTGTAGCGGTCGCGGGGCAGGTAGACGAGGGCGGACATGAAGCGGCCGTACACGTCCGGCCGGAGGAAGAGCCGTGTCCTCCGTCGCTCCTGCAGGCGCAGGATCCCGAGCGCCGTGGACACCAGGTCCCCGTCCTCCATCTGGAACAGCTCGTCGCGCGGGTAGGTCTCCAGGATGGACAGCAGGTCCTTGCCCGAGTGCGAATCCGACGGGAATCCGCAGCGGCGCAGCACCTCGGCGACCTTGTCGCGGACGAGGGGCACGTTCCGCACCGACCCGGTGTAGGCGCTGGTCGCGAACAGGCCGATGAAGCGCCGCTCGCCGCTGACGTTGCCCTGGGCGTCGAAGCTCTTGATCCCGATGTAGTCGAGGTAGGCGGCGCGGTGGACGGTGGACCGCGAGTTCGCCTTCGTGATCACCAGGACCCGCCGCTCGCGCGCCTTCGCGCGCCCCGCCGCGGTGAGCTGTTGCAGGTGCGCGCTGCCGTGCCGGAGCAGACCGAGGCCGCTGCCCTCCCGGACGAGGAGGGCATCGGCGCCGTCCTCGTCCGTCACGAGGTCGTACTCCTTGTAGCCGAGGAAGGTGAAGTTGCCGTCGTCGAGCCACCGGAGGAGTTCCTGCGCCTGGCGCAGGTCGGGCAGCTGGTCGGCGCCCGCGACCGATCCGAGCGACGCCTCGATGGAGCGCACCGTGTCGCGCATGGCGGGCCAGTCCTCGACCGCGGCACGGACGTCGCCCAGGACCCGGTGCAGGCCCTCGATGAGCGACTCCTTCGCCGCGGCGCCCGGCAGCCGCGTGACCTCGACGGAGATCCACGACTCGATGTGCGTGGTGCGTCCGTCCTGGCCGACGAGGTCCCCGATGTTCGGCAGGGCCGCGGTGTCCCCGCTGGAGGCCCCGGCGGTCGAGGGAACACGTTCGAGTGCCGTGAGCGCGTGGGTTTCGTCCTCACGCACCGCGAGGAACGTGGGGTGCACGACCAGCCGGATCGCGGCGTTCTGCCGGACCAGCTCGGCCGTGACCGAGTCGACGAGGAACGGCATGTCGTCGGTGACGATCATGACGACGCTCGAGGTGCCCTGGTCCATGATGCCGACGGCGGCCGTTCCCGGCCGGCGGGATTCGGCGAGGTCGCGGTGGGCGAACGCCCGCTGGCGGAGGTCGGAGGGCGAATATCCGGCGGCGTCCTCGCGCGCGAGATGCTCGAAGTAGTGGTCTACGTATTCCTCCCGTGACGTGTCCGAACTGGGCTGATCCGTGGTGCTGGATCCAGACGACATGGGAAGGGCCTCCGTAACGAGATGAAAGGCCGCTCCGTTGCGACCTCTTACCGAGGAAGCCTAGCCGGGATGCCCGGAAACTTCACGTTGCGCGGCCTCCGTCCGGGACCCCGCCGGCGCGCCTCCCCGGCCGCGGGGACGTCGGCGAGACCGGCGATCGCGAGCCTCAGCGGCGAGGCCGGCGCGGTCTCGAGCAGGGCCGTTCCGGCGAGCAGCGCGCGGTCCGCCGCCGCGGCGTCCATGGGCAGGAACGCGGAGATCCCGAGGGACGGCCCGAAGCGCTCCCACGCCTCCCGCAGCTGCGTCTCCGGAGCGCGGCCCACCGCTTCCGCCCGCACCTTGTTGAAGACCACCCGTGGTGCCGCCGTCGGGACGGCGTCGCCGAGTTCCGCGAGCGCCTTCACCAGGCGCGGGACGCCGATCGTGTCCGCCGCGCCGATCGCGAGGACGGTGTCCGCAAGCTCGAGGCAGCGCAGGGTGGCCCCGTTGCGGCGCGGCGCGAGGGTGTCGAAGCTGAGCTCCTCGTCGGCCTCCAGGCAGAAACCGCAGTCGAGGACGGTCACCTCCGCCAGGGAGCGCCCGGCCTCGAGGACCTTGCCGAGCGCCGCGGGCCGCAGCTCGGGCCACCGGTCCGGGCGGGTGATGCCGGTCAACACGCGCAGCCGGCCGCCCTTCACGGCGACGCTCACCGCGATCCTGCCGAGCGCCGCGGCGTCGAACCGGCCCTGGTCCGCCATGCGACAGGCCTGCGCGAGCCCGGCCGATTCGTCGAGCAGTCCGAGCGATGCGCCGATGCTCGCACCGTAGGTGTCTGCGTCGACCAGCAGGACCGCGCTTCCCGCCGCGGCGAGTTCGGCCGCCATGTTGAGGGCGACGGTGGTGCGCCCCGGGGCGCCGGGCGGCCCCCAGACGGCCACGACCCGCCCGGAGCCCGGGTTCGGCGGCGCGTCGTCGGGCAGTGCCGCCGCGGTGTCGGGCAGGTCCAGCGGGTCGGCGTAGGCGAGGGACGCCTGGAGGCGGGCGGGGTCCGCCTCGAACCGTGCCACCGCCGCGGTCACGGCCGCCGCGAGGGCCGCCGGCGCGGCCGTCGCCTCGACGTACTCGACCCCGTCGACGGCGGCGCCGGGTTCCGGCAGCCGGTCCCGGAGCGCGACGACGACGGCGCCGGTGAAGCGCAGGCGGTCCACGAGGGACGTGGTGAGCTCGGCGGCGGCTCCGGGGGCGATGATCACCGCACGCGCCAGTCCGCTCTGGCAGAGGGCGACCAGCTCGGCGAGGTCCGCGCAGCGACGCACCACGGTGACGGGACCGCGCAGTTGCTCCAGTCCGGGCACGTAGGCGTTCGCCTCCGTCCCGAGGGTGATGACCGGGATGCTCACGACCCGGCCCCGGGGTTCAGCACGACGGCGATCCGGGCGTCGTTGGACAGGGCTCCCAGCAGCTCGGGCATGGCCTCGTCGTCGACGAGGACCTGGACGAGGGTCGAGGAGCTCGCGCCGAGGGCGGACTCCCCCACGGTCAGTTCCGCGACCTCCGCCGCCTCGAGGAGCAGCCGGGGTTCCTCGTAGGAATTCGTGTCCGTCCGGAGCGAGACCCACACATCCACCCGGTCCCCCGCCGCCGTCCCGCTGGGCAGCGGGTCCTCGACGGTGAGACCGACCGGTTTGCGGTCCAGTCCGTCGGTCGTGCCGATCGCGGTGGCGGGGACGAGCTCCCCCCGCGTGACGAGCCGTGTGGCGACGGCGCCGTCGGGGAGGCCGCCGGCGACGGGCAGGTAGGCGCCGTCCGCGTCCCCCAGGCGGACCGCCACGGCCACCAAATCCTCCTCCGTCAGCTTCGACCCGACGGCGAGGTCCTCCCGCGCCGAGTACACCTGCGTCGTGGTGTCCTGGCTCTCCAGGAGCGCGATCACCCCTGCGGTGGACGCGAGGACCAGCAGGAGCCCGATCAGCAGCCTCGGGTCCTTCCAGGAGGGCTTCCGCAGACGCGGAGCCTCGTTCGGCAACTGCACGGCGCGCATGTCGGTGCTCACTGTCGTCCCCCACTCGACCGGTGGGCCCCGGACGGGCGCCACTCCCCGCTCGTCATTGTTGTGCACAGCAGGCCCCAAGGGAACCGATCGGCCACACTCGGGACCGAGGTGTGGAGAACTACTGCAACGGGGCGCAGCGGTGGCAGACTGAAGATCCACCCGCACCGACCAGGAAAGGCGGACCCGTGGCCGAGCGGCGCTTCCTCACCCTCGCCGATGTGGGCGAGGTGCTCAACATCAGCGCGTCCCAGACGTACGCCCTCGTCCGATCCGGGGAACTCCCGGCCATCCAGGTGGGGGGCCGGGGTCAGTGGCGCGTGGAGACGCGGGTCCTCGAGGACTACATTGCCAGGGCCTACGAGAAGACGGCCGCGGCCCTGAAGCACGACACCCCGGCCGGCCCGCCTGCCTGACCGCTCCCGCGGCGCAGCACGGCGTGGAGCTCAGTCCTCCGGTGCTGCCGAGTCGACGGAGTCGATGGACGCGAACGGGACGGCGAGGACGTCCCTGCCCTGCGCCGGCCGCCGCTCGGGCCCGGCGGTCCCGAGGTCCAGGAAATCGGCGCCGACCCTGTCGATGATCCCGGCGTGACGGAACGAGGGCGACACGGTCCAGAGCGTCACCGGCGCCCGGTCGCGGGACAGCACGCGGAGCACCGACCCCAGTCCCAGGCGGGCCCCGACGGCCGACAGCGGCCGCCCGGCCCCGCGCCCCAGCCCCCGGAGCAGGTGCAGCGACGCCAGCGGCACGATCACGGACCGCCCCTCCACCGCGACGGCGATCCACTCCGACCCGACGTTCGTGAGGGTGCCGTCGAGCGACCGGCCGCCGCGCGTGGACACCCCCAGCGGCCGACCGACGTGGCCGAGGAGCCGCTGTACCAGGGTCAGCCGCGATTGCTCCGACCGCGTGCGGTCCCTGATCTCGCCCTCCTGGACGGCGGCCGTGGCCGCCTGGAGCTGTGACTCGAGGTCGTTGAAGAGGGCATCCCAGCGCATCCCCACAACCTAGGACTCCTCCCGCAGGGCGTCAATGATGGCCATATCCACTCCACGCAGCTGCCTATGGACAAACGACATCAAACGGCATCAAATTGATGCATCCAACGAGGAGGAATGGCATGCAGTCGTCAGACGCGATCCAGGCCGGGATGGTCCTCGGGTGCGGGATCATCACCGCGGGCGCAGGGGCCGTCCTGCTCGACGGCGGACGGACGACGCCCCGGCCGGCACTGGAGGGCGTCCTCGGCATGGTCCTGTCGGGAATCGGACTCGCCGTCGTCGGGGCATGGGTGCTCCTGTTCCTCGTCGCGGTACTCGCCGAACTGCTCCGGCGACGCGGCCCGTCCACCGTGGCGGCCATCGCCTCGGCATGTACCCCGGCGGTGATGCGACGCCTCGCCGCAGCACTCCTCGGCCTCCACCTCCTCGCCGTCCCCGCGGTCGCGCAGGCCGCATCGCACGGATCCGAGGGCGGGCGCGGGCCGATCCTGACCGCGCCCGCAGCGGAGTGGCCCGCACGCGCTGCGGACCCGCGGTCTCCGGACCCGATCCCGCCCGTGTCCCCGGCATGGAGACCGGCCCCCCTGCAGGCGGAGGGCGGGCCGCTGCTCCGCGGGGAGAGCCGCACCGTCGTCGAGGCGGAGGCGGTCGTCGCACCGGGCGATTCGCTGTGGTCGATCGTCGCCGCCCGCCTCGGACCTCTGGCGAGCGCAGCGGACATCGCCGAGGCGTGGCCCGCCTGGTACCACGCCAACCGTGCCGTCATCGGGGACGACCCGTCCTTCCTGCTCCCCGGCACCGTCCTGCAGCCGCCGTCCGGGGAGCCGTCCGGGTAGCGAACCGGACGGCACCGGCCGACCCCGGTCCTCCAGACGATCCACGAAGGGAACCAGCATGAACGCCGTCACCCAGCTCCGTCCCCCCGCCCAGCTCGCAGAGGCCAGCGGTGCGCCGCGACCGCTGCTCGCGTCGACGCCCCGTCCGTCGGAGGCGCCGGCCGCCGTCATCCCGCTCAGGTCGGCGGAACCGGACCACGGGCCCGCCCCGGCCGCCGGTCCGGTGCAGGACGGATCCGCCACGGGCGGCACCGATCCGGAGGTCGAACGGAGGATCGCGGGGATCGCCCGGTCCGTCTGCCAGGGAGCGCTCGAGGTGCTGGGAGGATCACGGCCCCTGCAGCAGATGTCCCGCTGGCTCGACGCCGAGAGCTACGAACGGCTGCAGCTGCGCACCAATCTGGTGCGCTGCGTCGGTGCGCGTGGTGCCGGGCACGGCGGGAACGATGCTCACGGTGCGGGAAGTGCGCACCGGCACGTCGTCGTCCGGTCCGCGCGGGTCTGCCCGATCAGTCCGGCGGTGTACGAGGCCTCGGTGGTCGCCGTCGACCGGAAACGCGTCCGCGCCGTCGCTCTTCGGATCGAGCAACGGCGCGGAACATGGCGGGTGACCGCCCTCGAGATCGGCTGACTACTTCTTCCTGGACTTCCTGTTGTTCGACGGCGCGGCCTGCGTCTTGTTCCGCTCCACGTGCACCTCGGCCTCGCCCTGGGCGTTGGGGGCGATGAAGTTGAGTGTGGCGGGCTTGGCGGGCGCCTCGAGCCCGGCGGCCTTGATTGTCGGCGCCTGGACCAGTCCGCGGCCGTCCGTCACTCCGGGGAGCCCGGTGCGGGCCTGCGTGGAGACCTCCACCTCCAGGTTGAAGAGGTAGCCGATGCTCTCCTCCCGGATCGACTCCATCATGGCCTGGAAGAGGATGAAGCCCTCACGCTGGTACTCGACCAGCGGATCCCTCTGCGCCATCGCGCGGAGGCCGATGCCCTCCTTGAGGTAGTCCATCTCGTAGAGGTGCTCCTGCCACTTCCGACCGATGACGGAGAGCACCACGCGGCGCTCCAGTTCGCGCATCGTCTGCTCCCCGAGGGCCTCCTCCCGTGCCTGGTAGGCGAGCTTCGCATCGGAGAGGATCTCGGCGTGCAGGAAGTCACGGGTGATCTTCGACGTTCCGCCGGCTTCCTCGATGACCTCGTCGGCCGTCAGGGTGATGGGGTACAGCGTCCTGAGGTTCGTCCACAGCAGCTCGTAGTCCCAGTCGTCGCCGTGGCCCTGCTCCGTCGCCTCGTCGACCATCGCGGTGATGACGTCCTCCAGGAAGAACTGCACCTTCTCGTGGAGGTCGCCACCCTCGAGGATCCTCCGGCGGTCGCCGTAGATCGCCTCGCGCTGGCGGTTCAGCACGTCGTCGTACTTGAGGACGTTCTTGCGCTGCTCCGCGTTGCGGCCCTCGACCTGACCCTGGGCGCTCTCGATGGCCTTCGACACCATCTTCGACTCGAGGGCGACGTCGTCGGGCATGGTCGCGCTGTTCATGATCCGCTCCGCGCCACCCGAGTTGAACAGGCGCATGAGGTCGTCGGTCAGGGACAGGTAGAACCGGGACCGCCCGGGATCACCCTGGCGGCCGGAGCGGCCACGCAGCTGGTTGTCGATGCGGCGCGACTCGTGACGCTCCGTCCCGAGCACGTACAGCCCGCCGATCTCGCGGACCTCCTCCTGCTCGGCCTTGACCGCCTCCTTCGCGGCCTCGAGGGCCTCGGGCCACCGGGCCTCGTACTCCTCCGGGTTGTCCGCGGGATCGAGCCCCATCTTCTCCAGCGCCGCGACGGCGTTGAACTCCGCGTTGCCGCCGAGCATGATGTCCGTGCCACGACCAGCCATGTTGGTGGCGACGGTGACGGCGCCCTTGCGCCCGGCCTGCGCGATGATCGCGGCCTCCCGTGCATGGTTCTTCGCGTTGAGGACCTCGTGGCGGACGCCCGCCCTGGCGAGCTGCTTCGACAGGTACTCGCTCTTCTCGACGCTCGTCGTCCCGACCAGGACGGGCTGTCCGGTCTCGTGGCGCTCCACGATGTCCTTGACCACGGCGTCGAACTTCGCGACCTCGTTCTTGTAGATGAGGTCGGAGAGGTCCTTGCGCGCCATCTCCCTGTTGGTGGGGATGGGGACGACGCCCAGCTTGTAGGTCGACATGAACTCGGCGGCCTCGGTCTCGGCGGTACCGGTCATGCCCGAGAGCTTGTCGTAGAGGCGGAAGTAGTTCTGCAGCGTGACGGTGGCGAGGGTCTGGTTCTCCGCCTTGATCTCCACGCCCTCCTTCGCCTCGATGGCCTGGTGCATGCCCTCGTTGTAGCGCCGGCCGGCGAGGATGCGGCCCGTGTGCTCGTCGACGATCATGACCTCGCCGTTGAGGACCACGTAGTCCTTGTCGCGCTTGAAGAGTTCCTTGGCCTTGATGGCGTTGTTCAGGAAGCCGATGAGCGGCGTGTTCGCCGACTCGTACAGGTTGGAGATGCCGAGGTAGTCCTCGACCTTCTCGATGCCGTCCTCGAGGACCCCCACGGTGCGCTTCTTCTCGTCCACCTCGTAGTCGGCGTCGACGGTGAGCTTCTGCACGACCTTCGCGAATTCGTTGTACCAGCGGTTCACGTCGCCCGAGGCCTGGCCGCTGATGATGAGCGGGGTACGCGCCTCGTCGATGAGGATGGAATCGACCTCGTCCACGATCGCGAAGTTGTGGCCGCGCTGCACGAGCTCCGTGGCGCTCCAGGCCATGTTGTCGCGCAGGTAGTCGAACCCGAACTCGTTGTTCGTACCGTACGTGATGTCCGCGGCGTACTGCTCGCGGCGAGTCGCGGGGTCCTGCTTCGAGAGGATGCAGCCACTGGTCAGTCCGAGGAACCGGTAGACGCGTCCCATCAGGTCCGACTGGTACTCGGCCAGGTAGTCGTTGACCGTGACCACGTGGACGCCCTTGCCGCTCAGGGCATTGAGGTAGGCGGGTGCGGTGGCGACGAGGGTCTTGCCCTCGCCCGTCTTCATCTCGGCGATGTTCCCGAGGTGAAGGGCCGCGCCGCCCATCAGCTGGACGTCGAAGTGGCGCAGGCCCAGCGTGCGGCTCGACGCCTCGCGGACGGCGGCGAAGGCCTCGGGCAGGAGATCGTCCAGGGTGGCGCCGTCGGCGAGGCGTTTCTTCAGCCGCTCGGTCTCCCCGCGCAGTTCCGCGTCGGACATGTCCCGGAATTCGTCCTCCAGGACGTTGATCGCGTCAGCGTAGTTCCGGAGTCGCTTCAGTGTCTTCTTATCGCCGGTGCGTAGAACTCGTTCAAGAAGTGATGGCACTGGTATTTACTCCCAATCTGATGCTGCCCAAAGATGGCGTCTCTAGTGTACGGGAGGGACATTCGGCCCCCGGTTCCAGTTCCCCTGCGGCACGCCGGGGCGATGCGGAACTGCGTATCCGCTCACAGTAGCGTGCCGACCTGCGCGGAGAGCGCGTCTGCCAGGTCGCCGCGGTCCTCGACGACGACGTCGTCGAGCTCCAGCCACCGCGCCAGCAGGCGCAACTCGTCGGCGAGCTCGGCCGCCGTGTCGGCGGGAGCGCCGGGCTGCGCGTGCGCGCTGCGGACCAGCAGCCGTCCCGTCGCGCGGTCCGCCTTGAGGTCGACCCGCGCGGCGAAGGAGTCGCGGAGCAGGAACGGCAGGACGTAGTACCCGTGCGTGCGCCGTTCGGCGGGCGTGTAGATCCCGATGCGGTAGTGGAAGTCGAAGAGCCGGTGGAGGCGGTCCCGCTCGAAGACCAGCGAGTCGAAGGGGCTGAGGAGCGCCCTTCCCCGGGCCTGCCGCGGGCGGGCCGCCGCGGGGTGCAGGTACCACGGCTCCGTCCCGGCGTCGACGGTGACGGTCTCCAGTGCCCCGGCGCCGGCCAGGGCCTCGAGGACGGACCGCGTCTCACGGACCGGGGTGCGGAAGTAGTCGGCGACGGATCGTGCGGACGCGACGCCGAGCGCTCCCGCGGCCCGTTCGGCCAGCACCGAGAGCGACTCCGTGCGGTCCGGGGCGGCGACGGCGAGCGCGGCGTCGGGCAGGACGCGCGCGATGGGAGCGTACAGCCGTTCGAACTGGTCCGTCCGTCCGGTGGAGCCGATCTCGCCGCGGGCGAAGAGGTCCTCGAGGACGCGCTTCGTGGCGGTCCACCTCCATCCCCACCCCTCGGCGGGCCGCACGGCGTCCTCGCCGAGGAGCCGCTGGACGCTCGACGCGCTGAGCGGCGTCCCGGTACCGAGGAGGTCGAGGACCGCGGATTCGAGGGACTCGCGCTGGGCGGCAGGCATGCTGTCCGCGCCCATCCAGGTGCGGCGCTGCCACGCCCGCAGGTGTGGGAACAGTTCGGGCGGCACGAGGCTCGCCTCATGCGCCCAGTAGTCGACGAGGGTGCGCGGGGACCGGGAATGGAGGGCGTCGAACCGCGTGCGGTCGTACGCCCCGAGGCGCGAGAAGAGGGGCAGGTAGTGGGACCGCGTGAGGACGTTCACCGAATCGATCTGGATGACCTGCAGCCGCCGCGCGGCGATGGTGACGGCGCGCGTGGACGGGGGCCCGTCGAGGCGGGGGCGATGCAGCCCCTGGGCGGCGAGGGCGATGCGCCGTGCCTGGGCGAGGGTGAGGTTCGGCATGGGCTCCTGCATGGACCTGCCTCCGCGCGGGGCGCGGAGGCAGGTCGGTGGACGTCGGTGGAGAACACGGCCGGCGGGGCCGGCCGTGCCGGTGGCGGCTAGGCGGAGGCCGCTTCCTGGGCGCGGTAGGCCAGGAGTTCCTCGGTCCCTTCCGCGCCGTTGGAGTCGAGGGTGATGACTCCGTAGGTCCATCCCTGGCGCCGGTAGACCACCGAGGGAGCCCCGGTGGCGGAATCGACGAAGAGGTAGAAGTCGTGCCCGACGAGTTCCATGCTGTCGACGGCGTCGTCCAGGCTCATGGGGACGCCGGAGAAGACCTTGCGGCGGATCAGTACGGGCGAATCGCCCGCGGGAACGTCCTCGGGCAACGCGTAGGCGTCGTCGGTCTGGGGCGCTGGTTCCTGCTCCGCGGCCGTGTTCGCCAGGGCCTCGAGGTACAGGGGCTTCGCCGGATCGGCGGGTTCGAGATCGGCCGTCGCGACGCGGACGGCCACCGGGGTGTGGCGGCCGTGGTGGACCTTGCGACGGTCGCGTGCACGGCGCAGGCGCTCGAGGAGCTTCCCGTAGGCGAGGTCGAAGGCGGCGAACTTGTCGGCCGCCGATGCCTCGGCCCGGACCACCGGCCCCCTGCAGATCACCGTCAGCTCGACCGTGAGGGAGGTCTCCGCCATGCGGGCACTGGGCTCCTTGGTGATCTTCGCGTCGACGCGCTGCACCTTGTCGCCGAGCTGCTCTATCTTGTCGATCTTCTCCGTCGCGTACTCACGGAAACGGTCCGATACCGCAAGGTTCCGACCATTGATCACGAATTCCATGGTGCCCTCCACATCACTAGGTGATACGACGGCGGCCGAGGCGTTGTCCCGGAGCCGCCACCGACGGGTACGTATCGAGACTGGGTTGTACCCGTACTTCACGTTAGATCAGCCCCCTCCGTTATTCATCCATCGCCACTTGCGAACTTTCCGGTACTTCGCCGGACGAAGGCTGTGTAGGGTCTGGTGCACGTGCCCGAGGCCGCCCGTCACCGGCGGGGCGGGGAGGTCGCGGCGACGACGGCGGCGCCCAGCACCCGGGCACCGGCCGCGCACAGGACGCGGTGCACCTCGCCGATCGTCGCCCCGGTGGTGAGGACGTCGTCGACGACGATGCAGTCCCGGCCCGCGAGCAGCGCCCGCGCATCGCTGACACCGCGCATCGAGTGCAGGACGTTCGCGCGGCGCCTGGCCCGGCCCAGGCCCTTCTGCCCGGCGCGCGACCCGCCCCGCGCGGCCAGGGCCTGCCGGAGGGCCGCGCCGGGTCCTCCCCGCGCCAGGGCGTCGGCCAGGCGCGCCGCCGGGGCCATCTGGCGCGCCCCGGCAGCGAGCCGCGCGCCGGCGGGCAGGCCGCCGGTCCGGTCGAGGCGGGACAGCAGCAGCAGGAGCGGGTCGTAGCCGCGCCGCCGTCGGGACGAGGCGCGGCCCGGCACGGGGACGAGCAGGACCGGGCGCGCCGGGTCGGATCCGGCCCTCCCCGGGTCCAGCTGTGCCACGGCCTCGTGCAGGGCACCGGCCAGCGCCGCCTGCACGGGAGCCGCGAGGTCGACGTGCCCGTGGTTCTTGTAGGCGAGCAGGACGGTCGCCACCGTGTGCCGGTACCGTCCGGCGGCGACCACGGGGAGCGGGCCGTAGGACGCGCCGTCGTCGGGTCCGGACCCCTCGCCGGGCCCCGGGAGCCCGGCCGGGCCCAGGGCGACGTCGGGCAGGGATTCCGCTCCCGCTTCAGCGCGGAACGGCCGCGCCGTCGCGCGCCGGAAGGCGGCGCGGCACGCAGGGCAGAGGGACGTGTCCTCCTGCCCGCAGGCCACGCAGGACGACGGCAGGACGAGGGCCGCGAAGGAGGTGACGGCTCGCGCGGCACGGCGGTAGGACCGCCCGAGGACGATCCGGTCCAGGGCGGGCGAGGGATCGGGAGGGTGCATGCCTCCAGACCACCATCCGGCGCGGCGGTCCTGTCGCCCGACCGCCGCTATGTGGACACCCGCCTACCCGGGGAACGACGGGTCCGTCACCTCGACCTGCTCGTCCACCCAGCTGCCGCCGATCCGCCGGTACAGCGTGCTGCCCGCCTCGGCGTACAGGGTGTCCTCCGCGTCGGATCCCGCGCTCAGGCCCCGGACGCCGTCGAGCGCGGCCATCGACTCGCGGTCGCCGTCGAGGTGGAGGATCACCGGGGTCGCTTCGCCGGCTCCGACCGACGAGCCGACGATCACGCTCTGGCCCGCCCACGTGGCCGTGTCGACGGTCCCGTCCGTCGGCAGCGTCAGGGGCGTGGTGAGCGACTGCGGGACGCCCTCCGTCGACCGCGTGATGCCCGCCAGCAGGACCTCGCCCGTCCCGCCGCGCTCGGTGACGATCAGGGCGCGGGACCCGTCGCGGGCGATGAGCAGCTCCCTGACGCTCCTGTCCCCCAGCCATCCGGCCGCGAGGACGGCGGCGTTCGCCTCCGTGCCGCCCGGAGGGATGGCCAGCACCTCGGTCCGGCCCCCGACCGACCGGGTGGTCCACACCCAGTTGTCGGGGTCGAACGAGGGTTTCGTGAGGGCGCTGCCCCGCAGGACGGCGCGCGCCTCGCTGCCCGGCGCCGTGACGTACAGGGCCTCCCGGTCCGCGTCGAGGAAGGCGTAGGCGCTGCCCGAGATGGACGTGGCGGGATCACGCGGGCCGAGCGTCCGCACGGAGTCCAGCCCCTCGATCTCGGTGATCCCGCCGTTGCGGACCCGGACGAGTTCCCCCTGCGCGATCGCCACCTGTTCGCCGCCGACGTCGGGGGTCAGATCGGGGACGATGAGGTCCGGGTCGGGTGACCCCAGCTGGATCGGCTGGTCGCTGGCCATCTCCACCGAGGTGACGTCGTTCAGGCCGAGCAGATTGACCTGGAGCTGCTGGTTCATCTGCTGGAGCCTGAGGTTCGTGGCGTTCTCGAGGACCTCCGGGGAGAGTTCGACGGACGCCTTGCCGGACGTGATCGGGACGGAGTCCCGGGCGAGCGTGACCCCCTCGGGGAAGGCGCTGGTGACCGACCCCTGCAGGTAGGGCGCCGGCCCGGCGAGCATCGCTCCGACGATCCGCGCGGTCACCCCGGTGCGCCGGACGAACCAGCGGGCGTCGGGCACCCAGTACCGGTAGTTGCTGCTGTAGAAGTACAGGCTGTGCGAGATCAGCAGGTCGCGGGCGCTGCTCTGGGCGAGCATGATGCCGTCCGGGATCTCGTCGATCCGCCATTCGCCGTCGATCTGGACCATCCGCACGCCCAGGGTCTCCGTGGCGGGGACGACGGTGTTGGTCCGCACCCCCTGGGCATCCACGGTCCCCGCGGTCTCGAGCTGGATCTGGTAGACGCCCTCGGCCGCGCGCTTCTCGACGCGCGGATTGGACCGGAACAGGACGATCCGCTCCTCGGGCTGCCAGGTGGCGCGCAGGTCCGGGCTGAGGAACTGCCGTGCCACGCTGTAGCCGTCGCTCGCGCCCGTGCCCGCGGTGATGAAGTCGCGGAGGATCTGCTCGGGCGTCGCCCCGGGTGCCGGGCCCTCGGGATCGAACACCGGAGCGACGGCGTCCGGTTCGCCGTCGGACGCCTCGATGACCCCCACCGGGCCCGTCGTCGGGATCGCCGAGCATCCGGTGAGCACGAGGAGACAGGCGACGAGCAGGACGGCGAGCCGGGCGGAGCAGGCCCGCACGCGGGCGCGGCCGCCGACGCGGGCGGGCACGTGATGCGCCGGCCGGACGATCATGGCGTGATGTCCCACTACTCTCCCTCCCTCGGTTCGGGTCCTCGTTCTGCCTGCGGCTCCGGGCCGGACCGCTCGGGCCCCGCCCCGTCGGCCGGCGGCGGAAGGGCCAGGGGCGACGACGTCAGCTCCGTCTCCTGGGTCCGGGGCAGCGTCAGGCGGAAGCACGCCCCCTCACCGGGCAGGCCCCAGGCCTCCAGCCACGCGTTGTGCAGCCTGGCGTCCTCCATGGCGATGGACAGCCCGAGTCCGCTGCCCCCGGTGGTCCGCGCCCGGGCGGGGTCGGCCCGCCAGAAGCGGTCGAACACCCGCGAGGCCTGCAGCGTCGTCATGCCGATCCCGTGGTCCCGGACCGCCACGGCGACCGCCTCGGGACTGCTCGCGATGTGGATCTCGACGGGCTTCGCCTCGCCGTGCTCGAGGGCATTGACGATCAGGTTGCGCAGGATGCGGTCGATCCGGCGCGCGTCGGCATCCACGATGAACCGGGTCTCCGCCGACACGACCGTCAGGTCGGAGCCGAGCGGCTCCGCCAGGGGCCGCGCCCCCTCGATCGCGTGCCGGACCAGCTGCACGAGGTCGACCGATTCGGCCTCGAGGACGGCGGCCCCGGCGTCGAACCGGGAGATCTCGAGCAGGTCCGCGAGCAGCGCCTGGAACCGCTCCACCTGGTCGAACAGGATCTCGGCGGACCGCTTGTTGACGGGGTCGAACTCTTCGCGCGCGTCGTGCAGGACCTCCGCGGCCATCCGGACGGTGGTCAGCGGGGTGCGCAGTTCGTGGGAGACGTCGGAGACGAAGCGCTGCTGCATCTGCGACAGCTGGGCCAGCTGGGTGATCTGGTGCTGCAGGCTCCCGGCCATGTGATTGAAGGAGACCCCGAGCCGGGCCACCTCGTCCTCCCCGCTGACCTCCATGCGTTCCTGCAGCTGCCCCGCGGCGAGCTTCTCGGAGACGGACGCCGCATGGCTCACCGGCCGGACGACGCTCCGCGTCACGTACCAGGCGATCGCACCGATGACGAGCAGCAGGACGACGCCGGCCAGCCACAGCACCCGGTGGATGTCGTTGAGGGTGGCCTGCATCGCGGACAGGTCGTAGTAGACGTACAGCGCGTACGAGGCCTGGTCCGGCGGGAGCTGCACCTGCATCCCGAACGCGATCCCGGGCGCGTCGGTCTCCCCGCTCTCGGTGACCGGGATCTTCATGGGCGCCCAGTGGATGTCCGGGCCCTCGGCGACGGCGTCCTGCAGGTCCTGGGGGAGCATGCTGGCCGTCACGCCCTCCTGGCTCACCGTCGTAGGGATCAGGACGTCCCCCGAGATCGGCACGAGGATGGCGTGCCGCGGTGCGTCGGTATCGAGGCTGACGAGGGCCTCGACGGAGTCGAGGACGAGGCGGCTGGTGGTGTCGCTGTCGGTCGCGGAGGATTCCCTGAAGACCGCCTTCGTCCGGGTCAGCTCCTCGGTGGCCTCCGCGCTGAACTGGTCGAAGCGCTGGTCGTAGAGGGCACCGGCGATCTGGTTGGAGAGGAACCCGCCGACGGCGACGAAGGACACCGACGTCAGCAGCATCGTGGCGACGACGGTCCTGAACTGGAGGGAGCGGCGCCAGCGCTGGGCCACCGACTGCAGCAGCGAGCGGGCGCGGACGGAGACGGCGTGCCGGCGCGAGGCGACGGGGCCGGTCGTCGCGGGCCGCCCGTCCCCCGACGGCGTGTCCGCGACGGCGGGCATCTCGGGGTCCTGCCGGGCCGGCGTGGCGGGGGCCGGACCGGCGTCCACCGCCGGTGCGGGAGATCCGTGGCCGACCATCCCGGCGGAGCTGCCCGGAGCGGGTGCGCGGCGTCCGACGTCGGAGGGAGGGGTGCGGGAGCCGGCGGAGACGCCGTCCGCGCTCCCCCGGTCAGCCCTGTCCGGCCTTGTACCCGACACCACGCACCGTCAGGACGATCTCGGGCGCCTCGGGATCGCGCTCGATCTTCGAGCGGAGCCGTTGCACGTGGACGTTGACGAGACGCGTGTCGGCGGCGTGCCGGTACCCCCACACCTGTTCGAGGAGGAGCTCGCGCGTGAAGACCTGCCACGGCTTGCGCGCGAGGGCCACCAGCAGGTCGAACTCCAGGGGCGTCAGCGAGACCCGCTTCCCCGCCCGCGTCACCTCGTGCCCGGCGACGTCGATCGTCACGTCGCCGATGCGCAGCGTCTCGGGCGCCTTGGACTCGGCCGGCCGCAGGCGCGCTCGGACACGCGCCACCAGTTCGGCCGGCTTGAAGGGCTTCGGGACGTAGTCGTCGGCCCCCGATTCGAGGCCGCGCACGACGTCGGAGGTGTCCGCCTTCGCGGTCAGCATGACGATGGGGAGATCGGACTCCGCCCGGATCTGGCGGCACACCTCGATCCCGTCCATCCCGGGGAGCATGAGGTCGAGCAGCACCAGATCGGGGTTCGCTGAACGGAAGACGCCCAGCGCCGCGGCCCCGTCGGCACAGAACACCGGATCGAAGCCGTCGTTGCGCAGGACGATGCCGATCATTTCGGACAGGGCCTCGTCGTCGTCGATGACCAGTATGCGTGCCTTCATGCTCCAATACTGTCGTATCGACTCCGCAATGTCCCATCCGCCGCGGCCTACGGGATGTCGCGGCGGAAACGACCCGCGCGGCTGCCTCGAACGGGCGTGCGCCTCACTATGATGCAGGAGGGGGCCGATGATGCCATGCCCCGGGGAGCACGGACCGAGGGGACGCGATGAACGATCAGGTGGAGGGCCGGCCGGACGGCCGCGCCGGCGACGGGACACCACCCGACGGCGCACCCGGCCGCGCGCCCGACCAGAGGCAGGACCGGGACCGCGCTCCGCAGCCACCCGCCCCGTGGCAGGCTCCCTCCCCGGCGGACTCCCCCGGGAACTCTCCCTGGCAGTCCCCCGGCCGCCAGCACCCTCCCGTCCCCTCCTGGGGAACGCAGCAGGCCGGCCCTCCGGCATCGGCCGACCCCTGGGGACAACCGGCGCCCACCGGCGGTCCCGGCCACCCCGGCCCGCCCCCGGGCACCCCGGGGTGGGGCGGTGCGTACCCGCCGCGCGGGCCGGGGCCGGGCGGGGCGTCCGGTGCGGGCCCGGGATACCAGGCACCGCCGAAGCCGGGGGTCATCCCGCTGCGACCCCTCGGTCTCGGCGAGATCCTCGACGGCGCGTTCCAGGCGTGCCGCAGGAACCCGCTGGCGACCTTCGGCATCGCCATCCTCCTGCAGGCCGTCGTCGCGCTCGTGACCGTGCTCCTGCTCGGCAACCTCATGTCCTCGCTCGACGTCCTCGAGTCCGCGAACCCCACGCCGGACAGCCTGATCAGCGCCGCCGCCGGCGTCGGGACCTTCGCATCGGTGGCCGGGGTCGTGTCCGCGGTCGCGCTGCTGGTGCTGCAGGGGATCCTCGTGATCCCCATCGCCCGGGCCGTCATCAACCAGAGGACCACCTTCGGCCAGGCGTGGCGGCTCGCGCGCCGGCGCCTCCTCCCGCTGCTCGGCTTCGGACTGCTCGCCTTCGCCGCCGGGCTTGTCGGGCTCGCCCTCGTCGTGGGCATCTCGGCGCTCGCGATCCTCGGGCTGGAGGCGTACTCGGCCCTCGTCATCATCCCCCTCGTGCTCGGTGCGCTGGCCCTCATGACGTGGGTGAGCACCAAGCTCGTCGTCGCCCCCGCGGCACTCATGCTCGAAGGCGTGGGACCCTGGGCCGCCGTCACCCGCTCGTGGCAGCTGACCCGGGGCAACTGGTGGCGCACCTTCGGCATCGTGCTCCTGACCAGCCTCATCGTCTCGATCATCACCTCCGTCATCTCGGCGCCGCTCTCCTTCGCGGTGACGCTCTTCTTCGGTTTCAGCACCAGCGCGTCCGCCGCACCTGATGCGCTGGACTCGCTGCCGGCCCTCGCCGCGTCCCAGGCCATCACGGCCCTGTTCACCGCCGTGGGCTACGCCTTCCAGGCCGGGGTCACCTCCCTGCTCTACGTCGACCTCCGGATCCGCCGGGAAGGCTTCGACGTCGTCCTCATGCGCGAACACGAACAGGCGGGTTCGGGGAGGACGGACGTCCTCCCCGGCGGCACCTCCTCGTTCGGCCACCAGCCGGGCGGACCGGCCTGATGCCGGACGGCGCCGGGCGCCGCGGGGGACGCCCGTGAGCGGTGGGGTCCGCTCCCTCCTCACCCCCGACGCGGACGAGGCGCGGCGACTGCTCGAGGAGGAACTGGCCGGACCGGCGTACGTCGAGGCACAGCCGGGCCTGCTCGAGCGCATCATCACGGAGGTCCTGCGCAGCCTCGGACGGCTCCTCGACGGGGCGAGCGGGCTCGCGCCGGGCCCCGGGACCCTCGTGCTGGCCCTCGGCGCAGCACTCCTCGTCGTCGTGGCCGTCGTGCTCATCAGGCCACGGCTGAACGCGCGCGGCCGCGCGCAGGAATCTGCCGTGTTCGACGACACCGCTCTGCATTCCGCCGACCACCACCGTGGCAGGGCGGCCGCCCTGGCCGCCGACCGGGACTGGAACGGGGCCGTCGCCGACGTGCTGCGGGCCGTCATCCGGTCGGCCGAGGAACGCCTCGTCGTCGCCGACCAGCCCGGACGCACGGCCACCGAGGCCGCCGCCCAGCTCGGTGCCGTGTTCCCGCTGCTCTCCGCGGACGTCGCCTGGCTGGCCGAGGTGTTCAACGAGACGCACTACGGCAGCGGCACCGCCTCCGAGGGCGACTACCGGCGCGCGGCCGGGATCGACGCGCGCCTCGCGGCGGAGCGTCCCGCGGTCCCGGCGGGCACGACGGCGGGTACGACGGCGCCGGTGGCACCCCGGTGAGGCGCGGGCAACGGACCCCGGCACCGGACCAGGGCGACGACGGTCCGCGCGGCGCCGTCGGGACGGATCCCCGCGGACCCGTCCCAACCGGACGGGCGGCGGACGAGGAGGTCATGGGCGACGGCGGGACCGCGCTGACGACCGCCCGGACCGGGCTGCGGCGTACCCGTCCCCTGATCCTCGGGGCGCTCGTCCTGGCCGTGATCCTCCTGATAAACCTCTTCTCCGGGCCGGACGGGGACACTCGTCCACTGTCCCCCGCCAATGCCGCGCCGGCGGGTGCGCGCGCGGTCGCGAAGGTCCTCGCGGCGGAGGGCGTCGACGTCGTGCGGGCCGACTCCTACGACGAGGCGGTCTCCGCACTCGGGGAGGGGCCCGCGACACTGTTCCTCGACGACCCGCAGCAGTACCTCAGCGCCGGCCAGGTGGGAGACCTGGCCGACCTCGCGGACCGCGCCGTCCTCGCCGCGCCGGGAGAGCGCCAGCTGGCCGCCGTCGACGGCGACTTCGCGCAGGTCGGCGCCGCTTCCCAGGGCTTGTCCGGCGACGCGCCGGCCCTCCCCGCCGAGTGCCCCGACGCGGACGCCACCGCGGCCGGCTCGCTCGCCGCGACGGGGACCGCCTACTCCGGCGCCGTCGAATGCTTCCGGGTCGTGGTCGAGGACGCCGCCGGGGACGCCGCGGGCGGCCTGTACACCACGAACGACGACGGGTCGGTCGCCGTCCTGGGCGCCCCGTCGGTCCTGTCCAACGACGCCGTCGCGGACCAGGGCCATGCGGCCCTCGCCCTGCGCGCGCTCGGGTCCTCGCCCACGCTCGTCTGGTACGCACCGACCGGGGCGGACGTGATCTCCACCGGGGAGGGCGTCGATCCCAGGACGCTCCTCCCGCCGTGGGTGGATCCCCTGCTCGTGTGGCTGCTCGCCTGCGCGGTCCTCGCCATGGTGTGGCGGGGACGGCGCGTGGGCCCCCTGGCCACCGAGCCGCTGCCCGTCGTCGTCCGCGCCGCCGAGACGGCGGAGGGCCGGGCCCGCCTGTACCAGGACTCCCGGGCCGTGGCCCACGCGGCGGCCACCCTCCGCGCAGCGACCCTGGCACGCATGGCCCGCCGGCTCCGCGTGGACCGGGCGGCGTCCGCCGCGGACGTCATCGACGCGGCCGCCCGACACAGCGGCCGGCCGCGCACGGAACTCGAGCAGCGCCTGCTGTACGTCCCGACTACCAACCACCAGCTTGTGCTCTGGGCACAGGAAGTCCTCGACCTCGAGAAGGAGATCACGCCGTCATGAACCAGGCACAGCACTGGCAGGATGAGCAGGCCGGACCGGCAGTACCGGACGCAACACCCGGAGGCGCCCACCCGGCGACCCGCGTCGAGGACCGTCTCCCGCCGTCGGACGGGCCGGGCAGCCCCGGCGGCGCCGCGGGGCCCGGCCCGGCAACGACCCCCCGGACCGACCAGGCCGCCGTCGACGGCTCGTCGGCCCGGGCGGCCCTCCTGCGGGTGCGTGCCGAGGTGGGCAAGTCGATCGTGGGCCAGGACGCAGCCGTCACGGGCCTGCTCATCGGGCTGCTCGCCGACGGGCACGTGCTGCTGGAGGGCGTGCCGGGCGTCGCCAAGACCCTGCTCGTCCGGACGCTGGCCACCGCCCTGGACCTCGACACGAAGCGGGTCCAGTTCACCCCGGACCTCATGCCCGGTGACATCACGGGCTCGCTCATCTACGAGTCGAAGACCTCGGAATTCACCTTCCGCGAGGGCCCGGTGTTCACGAACATCCTCCTCGCCGACGAGATCAACCGCACCCCGCCCAAGACCCAGGCGTCGCTGCTCGAGGCGATGGAGGAGCGGCAGGTCTCCGTCGACGGCGTGTCGCGCCGCCTGCCGACGCCGTTCATCGTCGCCGCCACGCAGAACCCCGTGGAGTACGAGGGCACCTACCCCCTCCCCGAGGCCCAGCTCGACCGCTTCCTGCTGAAGCTCACGCTCCCGCTGCCCGGGCGCGAGGACGAGATCGAGGTGATCCGCCGGCACAGCGCCGGGTTCGACCCCCGCAACCTCGGGGCGGCCGGTGTGCGGGCCGTCGCGGGCGCGGCGGACATCGACAGGGCACGCGCCGCGGTGGCGCGGGTCGCGATCGCCCCCGAGGTCCTCGCCTACATCGTCGATCTGGTCCGCGCCACGCGCTCCTCGCCGTCCTTCCAGCTCGGCGTCTCGCCGCGCGGCGCCACCGCGCTGCTCAACACCTCCCGCGCCTGGGCGTGGCTGTCGGGCCGCTCCTTCGTGACACCCGACGACGTCAAGGCCCTGACCCTGCCGGCGCTCCGGCACCGGGTGGCCCTGCGGCCCGAGGCGCAGATGGACGGTGTGGGCGTGGACGACGTGCTCGGCAGCATCCTCGGCTCCGTCCCCGTCCCGCGGTAGGCCCACCACCCCCGCCCGGGCGCGCACCACCGCGCCCGGGGTCCGAGAGGAGCTCTCCCATGGTCATCACCGGCCGCCTGGTCCTGCTGGCGCTGCTCGGCGTCGTGCCCGTCATCGTGTACCCGGGCGCGACGTCGATCCTGCTGTGGGCCCTGCTCCTCGCGGCCGTCGTGGGCCTCGACCTCGCCCTGGCGGCGTCGCCCCGACGCGTCGGGATCCGCCGGACCCTCCCGGACAGCGTCCGGCTCGGCGAGCCGGGCACCAGCGTCGTGGTCCTGCGGAACGACACCCCGCGCACCCTCCGCGCGACGGTGCGCGAGGCGTGGCAGCCCTCCGCGGGGGCCGCGGATCCGGAGCAGTCCGTCGTCGTGCCCTCCGGGGAGGCGCGGCGCCTGGCCGTCCGCCTCCGCCCCACGCGCCGCGGCATCCTCCGCGTGGAGACGGTCACCGTGCGGAGCGCCGGTCCCCTCGGCATGGCGGCGCGGCAGGTGACCGTGCCGGCGCCCGGCGTCCTGCGGGTGCTGCCGCCGTTCAACGCCAAACGGCACCTCCCGTCGAAGCTGCGCCGCCTACGCGAACTCGACGGCCGGGCCGCCGTCCAGATCCGGGGCGCCGGCACCGAGTTCGACTCCCTGCGGGACTACGTCCGGGGCGACGACGTCCGCTCGATCGACTGGCGCGCCACCGCACGCCGTCGCGACACCGTGGTCAGGACGTGGCGCCCGGAACGGGACCGGCGCGTCGTCGTCGTGCTGGACACCTCCCGTGCCTCGGCGGCACGGATCCTCGACGAGCCCCGGCTGGACACCGGCATCGAGGCCGCGCTGCTGCTCTCGGTGCTGGCCGAACGCGGCGGCGACAAGGTGCACTTCCTCGCCTACGACCGCCGGCTCCGCGCGCGGGTCGATTCGACCGCCAAGGGCAACCTGCTGGCCTCGCTCGTGACCGCGATGGCGCCGCTCGAGGCGGAACTGATCGAGGCCGACTGGACCCGCCTCCCCGCCCAGGTGCGCGCCGTGTCCCCCCACCGATCCCTCGTCGTCCTGCTCACCTCCCTCGATGCCGGGGCCGTGGAGGAGGGCCTGCTGCCCGCCCTGCCGGGCCTGACCGAACGCCACGTGGTGGTGGTCGCGTCGGTGCGGGACCCGCGGCTCGAGGAGATGGGCGCGGACCGTTCGACGGCGGCGGCGACGTTCCGGGCGGCCGCCGCGGAGCGCTCCCTCCTGGACCGCGACGCGGTGGCGGAGCAGATCCGGCTGCTCGGGGCGGAGGTCGTGGATGCGGCCCCCGAGGACCTCCCGCCGCTCCTCGCCGACACCTACATCAGGCTCAAGGCCACCGGGCGCCTCTGACGGATGCCATCCCGGTCCGGCGGGCACGCCCGGGGCTTCCGGGCCATGATCGCGTGCGGGGCACGGGCCCCCGCCGTGGTTGACTGGGTGTCCGGACGACGGAAGCGGGCCGCCATGACCTCGATCTACCAGCAGGCGATGGGCCGCGAGTTCGGCCGCCTCCAGCCGGAGCTGCGCGACTACTTCGGCCTGCACGCCGACAGCGGGCTGTCGGGCCACGGCCGCGGGGTGTTCGACGTCGCCGGGTGCCCCGCGTGGTTCGCCCGCCCGGCCTTCCGGCTCACCGCCCTCGAGAACGCGTTCTTCCCCGAGTACAACAGCGACGTCCCCTTCACCATCCGCAACTACCCGCACCTCGACCCGTTCGGGCGGCCGTCCCTCACGGCGCGCCGGGACCTCGACTTCGGGACCGCCCGGCGCGTCTTCGAGGACACGACATCCCTGCGCGACGGCGTCCTCACCGACTACGTGGGTCGGCACCGGCGCATGGCCACCCTCCTCACGTGCACCGCCACCGACGACGGCCGTATCCGCATGGTGTCGTCGCAGACGCGTCTCTTCGCGGGTGTACGGGTGCCGCTCCCCGACGCGCTCGGCGCGCTCGCCTACGTGGAGCAGTGGTGGGACGACGATGCGGGCCGGTTCAGGATCAGCACGCGGGTCGTCCACCGTCAGCTGGGCACCCTGCTCGTCTACGCGGGAAGCTTCGACTACGCCCTCGAGGAGTTCGACGGCGTGCTGCCGCCCGATGTCCGGCCCCGGCGCTGGGAGGAGCGCGTCTGACCCGCGCCCCCGGACCGGTTCACCCCTCGGCGCGGACCTGGTCCAGGGCGTCGGCGGCCTGCGCGAGCCGGGTCAGGGCCTGCGTGGCCCGGGCAGGGGTGAGCGTGTCGAGGCCCGGCAGCGCGGTGACCGTGAGCGAGGTGAGCGCCGTCACGGGGAGCCCGACCCGGCGCCAGGCGGCGAGCACCGGCTCCACGAGGGCGCTGACCTGGGGGATCCCCGACCGGGCGTCGAGGATCGCGAGCCAGAGCTGCCGCCCGGACTCGAGGTCGCCCGCGAGGTCCTCCCATCGGCGGTCGGAGATCCGGCGCAGGTCCAGGGACAGGGCGCGCGCCGCACCGGAGCGTGCGGCGTCGACCGCCACGTCGCCGTGGCCCGGCGCGAGCACGGTGCCTGCGGCGCCGGCGGCGAGGACGGACGCCGTCACGAGGTCCCATGCCTCGGTGGCCTCCCGACGGTCCAGCGCACGGAGGGTCCGGTAGCCGCTCGCGGTGGGGACCCGCCCGGCGAGGACGTCGTCGGCGTCGGGTTCGTCGAACTGCAGCAGCACCTCGGCACCCCGAGCCACCGCCGACACCCGGCGCACGAGGTCCGCGGCGCCCACGGCGAGTGACTCGTAGAGCTCCCGCCGCGCACCGTGGTCGATGAGGACTCGCTCGCCGCCGTGCAGGTGGACGCCGGCGGCCAGCGACAGCGGCCCGGACATGTGCAGCTTCACGCGCGGCGCGGGGCTCTCCTCGGCGCCGGCGATGTCACCCAGGGCGTTGATGTCGGAGGACAGGGCCGCTTCGGCGCGGCGCTGGTCCTTGCCCGGCCGCTGGACGAGGCGCCAGCCGTGCGGCTGCAGGTCGAAGGGCAGTTCGACGAGCACGCCGAGCGTCCGCCCGACGGCGTCGCTCCCGGGTCCCCGCGCGGGCAGCGACGGCAGGAAGGGGAGGTTCGCTCCCCCGAACTCGCCGCGCACGGCGCGGTTCGCCTCGTGCGGATCCGTCCCCGGCCAGGCGCCGGGCGCCGTCGCGCCGACGGCGGGCCCGCGGGTCCCGTCAGGCATGCGGCCCGTGCGACCCGGGCCCCGCGGGTGCGTCCGGCGAGCGCCCGGCCGTGGCCTCCGGCGCCTGAGCGGGGCCGGGCCTGCGGTTCTCGGAGATGGCCTGGTGGTGGCGGATGACCTCCGAGATGATGAAGTTCAGGAATTTCTCGGCGAACGCCGGATCGAGCTGCGCCTCCTCGGCGAGCATGCGCAGGCGGGCGATCTGGGCCGCCTCGCGCTGCGGGTCGCCGGCGGGGAGGTCGTGTTCGGCCTTCAGGTGCCCCACCCGCTGCGTCGCCTTGAAGCGTTCGGCCAGGAGGTAGACGAGGGTCGCGTCGATGTTGTCGATCGAGCTCCTCACCGAGAGCAGCTCCGCCATCACCTCGGGCGCCACGTCTCCTGCCAGGGAACTCGCGGCCGGGTCGAAGCCGCTGCGTGGATGCGTCATGACTCCAGTCAAGCAGACACCGGCGGGGGTCGGTGAACTGCGACTAGCCCTGTGCCGGTTCGGGACGGAGGGCCGAGCGTGCGGAGTCGATGGTCGCCTGACCGAGCACCCGCGTGCCCTGGTACAGCACCACGGTCTGCCCCGGGGCCACGCCGCGCATCGGCTCGACCAGCCGCACCAGGAGCTGCTGGACGCCGCCGTCCTCCTCGACCCGCGCGAGGGCCGCCACGGGATCGCCGTGCGCCCGGACCTGGGCCATGCAGTCGAACTCGGCACCGGTCCGCACGTCGTCGATGGGCACGCCGGCCCAGGACACCTTGATGCCCCGCATCTCGTCGATGGCCAGCAGGTGCTCGGGCCCGACGACGACCTCGTTCTGCTTGGGCCGGATCTCGAGCACGAAGCGGGGCTTGCCGTCGGCCGCCGGGGTTCCGAGCTTGAGGCCGCGCCGCTGGCCGACCGTGAACGCGTTCGCGCCGGGGTGGCTGCCGATCTTCCCGCCGTCGACGTCGAGGATGTCCCCCTCGGTCATGTCGATGCGCTCCTCGAGCCAGCCGCGGGTGTCGCCGTCGGGGATGAAGCAGATGTCGTGGCTGTCGGGCTTGTTCGCGACGGACAGCCCGCGGCGTTCGGCCTCCGCACGCACCTCGGCCTTCGACGGCGTCTCCGCCAGCGGGAACATGGAGTGCCGGAGCTGCTCGTGGGTGAGCACGCCGAGCACGTAGGACTGGTCCTTGGCCCAGTCCGCGGCCCGGTGCAGCTCGGGGTTGCCGTCGGCGTCCTCGACGACCTTCGCGTAGTGGCCGGTGCAGACGGCGTCGAACCCGAGCGCGAGCGCCTTCTCGAGCAGCGCCGCAAACTTGATGCGCTCGTTGCAGCGCATGCAGGGGTTCGGGGTGCGGCCTGCCGCGTACTCCGCGACGAAGTCGTCGACGACGTCCTCCTTGAACCGCTCGGAGAAGTCCCAGACGTAGTACGGGATGCCGAGGATGTCGCACGCACGCCAGGCGTCGCGCGAGTCCTCGATGGTGCAGCAGCCGCGGCTGCCCGTCCTGAGCGTCCCGGGCATGCGGGAGAGTGCGAGATGGACGCCGACGACGTCGTGTCCCGCCTCCACGGCCCGTGCCGCCGCCACCGCGGAGTCGACGCCGCCGCTCATCGCTGCCAGTACCCTCATGAGAACCCTGTTCCTGCCGTCCGGATGGTCGATGCGTGCCCGGCCATGCCGGCCTTGCGGGCGCGTGCGTACGCCTCCCCGATGGCGCCCACCACCGCGTCAACGTCACCGGGGGCGGATGTATGCCCCAGGCTGAAGCGCTGGGCGCCCCGCGCCTCGTCCTCCGTCAGCCCCATCGCGAGCAGCACGTGCGACGGCCTGGGGACACCCGCGGTGCAGGCGGAGCCCGTGGAGGACTCGATGCCCGCGAGGTCGAGGAGGAACAGGAGGGAGTCTCCCTCGCACCCGGGGAAGGTGAAGTGCGCGTTGCCCGGCAGCCGGGCGCCCTCGGGGGCGGGGTGCGGGACACCGCGCAGCACCGCCTCCGGGACCTCGCGGAGGACGCCCTCGATGAGGCGGTCCCGCAGCGCGGCCAGGCGCGGGGCCTCGTCGGCGAGGCGTCCGACGACGTCGTCCGCGGCCGCGGCGAAGGCGGCGATGCCCGCGACGTCGAGCGTGCCCGAGCGGATGTCCCGTTCCTGCCCGCCGCCGTGCTGCACAGGGGTGAGCGTCACCGCGCGCCCCACGAACAGCGCGCCGACCCCCACCGGGCCGCCGATCTTGTGGGCGCTCACCGCCATGGTCGCGAGGCCCGACCCGGCGAAGGACACCGGGAGGGAGCCGAAGGCCTGCACGGCGTCGCTGTGGACGGGGACCCCGTACCGGGCCGCCTCCGCGGTGATCGCCCGGACGGGCTGCACGGTCCCGACCTCGTTGTTGGCCCACATGACGGTCACCAGTGCGGTGCGCTCCGGGGCCTCGGCGAGCGCGGTCCGCAGGGCTGGGAGGGAGACGAGGCCGGTGGCGTCGACGGGGAGCCATACCACCTCGGCCCCCTCGTGCCGCTCGAGCCATTCGACGGTGTCCTGCACGGCGTGGTGTTCCACGGCGCTGCACAGGATGCGGGTGCGGGACGGGTCGCCCGCACGGCGCGCCCAGAAGAGCCCCTTGAGGGCGAGGTTGTCGGCCTCGGTCCCGCCGGAGGTGAAGACGACCTCGGACGCGTGTGCACCGGCGGCCGCGGCGATCCTCTCGCGGGCCTCCTCGACCGATCGCCGGGCACGCCGACCCGAGCCGTGGAGGGAGGACGGGTTCCCGCTCCGGCTGAGTTCACGGGTGAGGGCGGCGAGCGCGGGCGCCGAGATCGGCGTGGTCGCCGCGTGGTCGACATACACGGGCATGCTCCGATTCTACGGGCGCGACGCCGGGGTGCCGATTCCGGAGGACGTCACCCGCCGCCGCACTCACGGCGTCCCCAGCCGCCAGTGGTAGAAAGACAGGGTGGACAGTCAAGCAGCGGCTCCTTCCCCCTCCGATCCCTTCCGTCCCGGCTTCCGGCACGCGGTGCACACCTTCGGCACGCGCACCCTGGACTTCGACCGCCAGGTCGCCCTCATGGCCGTGGTCAACCGGACACCGGACTCGTTCTACGACGACGGGGCCACGTTCGCGCTCCAGGCCGCCGTGGACGCATCCCTGCAGGCGGTCGCCGACGGTGCCGACTGGGTGGACATCGGCGGCGCGCCCTTCTCGCCGGGAGACGCCGTCCCGGCGTCCGAGGAGATCGACCGGATCGTCCCGGTGATCAGCGCCGTGCGCGCGGCGTCGGACGTCATCATCTCCGCGGACACGTTCCTGCCGGAGGTCGCCCACGCGGCGCTCGCCGCCGGGGCCACCGTGGTCAACGACACCACGGGGCTGCGCGACCCGGACATGGCCGCCGTGGTCGCCGACGCCGGCGCACACCTGGTCATCACCCACAGCCTCGCCGCGCCGCGCACCGTGTACCCGCGGCCCACCTACGGCGACGTCGTCGGCGAGGTCGCTGACTTCCTCCTCCGGAAGGTCGACGACGCCGTGCGGCTGGGCATCCCGGAGGACCGCATCCTCCTCGATCCCGGGCACGACCTCAACAAGAACACGCTGCACTCGCTCGAGATCACGCGCCGGTTCCCCGAGATCGCCGGCCTCGGCTTCCCCACCCTCGCCGCGGTGTCCAACAAGGACTTCATCGGCGAGACGCTGGACCGCCCGAAGGGCGAACGCGTGGAGGGATCGCTCGCCGCCGCCGTCATCTGCGTCCTCGGCGGGGCCCGCGTGCTCCGCATGCACAACGTGGCCGCGTCCCGGGCCGCCATCGACCTCACCGAGGCCGTCCTCGGCTGGCGGCGACCCGCCTACCTCAGGCACAACATGGGCGAGTCCAACGCGCCGGTGATCCGGTGATCACCTCCCTCGTCCCGGCCACGGGAGCGGCGGTCGACGACGACGCCCTGCACCGCATCTACGCCTACCCCGCCACGGACCGGCCCTACGTCCGGTTCAACTTCGTGGCGGCCGCGGACGGCGCCGCCACGAGCGGCGGATTCTCCGCGGGCCTGGGGAACGACGGCGACCAGCGGATCTTCGCGGTCCTGCGACGCCTCGCCGACGTGGTGCTCGTGGGAGCAGGCACCATCCGCGCCGAAGGCTACGGCGGAGACCTGGTGGACGGCGACGCCCGCTCGTGGCGCCGCGCCCACGGCCTCGCCGCGCACCCCGCCGTCGCGGTGATCTCCGGCAGTCTCGGCCTCGACCCGGAGAGCGACTTCTTCCGGAAGGCGCCCGTCCGCCCACTCGTCCTCACGAGCGCCGCCGCACCGGCGGACCGGCGGGCAGGCCTCGAGCGCGTCGCGGACGTCGTCGACTGCGGCGCGGACACCGTCGATACGCGAGCCCTGCTCGCCGAGCTCGGTCGGCGCGGACTGCTGCGGGTCCTCTGCGAGGGGGGCCCGGCGGTGCTGGGCGGTTTCACCCGGTTCGGCGCCGTGGACGAGCTGTGCCTGTCGATCAGCCCGCTGCTGGTGGGCGGCGACGGACCGCGCATCGCGGTGGGGACCGGCCCGGAACACCCCGTGGGCCTGGCACTGAGCTCCCTGCTGACGGAGGACTCCGCGCTCTACACGCTGTACCGGCGCGCCGGCTGAGCCGGGACCGCGGGAGCGGCTCGGCGAACTTCTCCGGCCGCCGCGGCGTTGTACCAGGGCATGCACGCGCAGGCGGTCCGGCGTGCCCGCCCGCCGCCCGGACGGGCGACCACCGGGACGACCGCTTTGTCCGGGCCCGTCCGTGCCCCTAGTGTCGGGTGGAAGCGCAGGACGACCGCCCGGGTCGCGGCTCCTGATCCGCCGGGACGCCGGACACCAGAAAGGGCCCATCGATGGCAGAGGCAGCACGGCAGTCGTACTACGACATCCTCGGGGTGTCCCCCGACGCCGACGCCAAGGACATCAAGGACGCCTACCGCCGCGCCGCCCGCAGGGCGCACCCGGACCTCGGCGGCAGCGCGGAGCGGTTCCACGACATCGCCGTCGCCTACGAGACGCTGAGCGACCCCCGGCGCCGCGAGCGCTACGACGCCGGCCGCACCCCGACCCCGGGGGCCACCGGCGGCACCGGCCCCGGCCGCACCCCCGGCGCCGCGACGGCCGCACGGGGTGGGACACCGGCGTCCCGCAGCGCGACGCGCACCAGCGCCGAGGACGAGGAGGCCGCGAGGTCCGCGCCGGACTACCTGCCGCCGTTCTCGCCCTCGTCCCCGCCCGCCGTCCCCCTGATCCTCGCCGGCCGGCAGCTTCACGGGTCCCCGCGGCAGCCGGGCATGTTCGGGCGGCTGTCGCACGGTGTCCGCGCGAGGATCGACGGCGAGCTCCGGACCGCCGCGCTGCTCGAGCGGTCGCTCCTGGCGACCTACCCGGCGGCGCGCCTGGTCAACGGCGTCCGCTTCGACGATCCGGGCAGGACGACGGCGGGCTCCGTGCTGTTGGCCGGCTACCGGATCGCGGTGATCGACTCCTTCACCGCCTCCCCCGGCAACTTCTCCTGGGACGGGCGGTCCCTCCTCCACCAGGGGCGGCCGGTGGAGTTCCAGGTGCCGCGGGCCGTGCGCGCGGTGCAGGACCTCTTCCCGGAGTGCAACGTGGCCGGCTGGGTGGTGATCCACGGGGCGCCGGACAACCCCTTCTCCCCGGTGATCGATGTCCCGCCGGGCTTCGACCGCGCGTCGACCACCCGCGTCCAGGTGGTGAACGCCGGCACGGCCGTCCGCACCCTCCGTTCCTTCCTGTCCTCGGGGCCCACCCCGAACGTCGTGCAGCTGCCCGTGCTCGCGCGCCTGCTGGCCGCGGCCGGAAGCTAGGATGAAGGCGTGTTCCGCATCCTCTTCCACACGCCCGAGATCCCCGGCAACACCGGGGCCGCCATCCGACTCGCGGCCGTCGCCGGCGCGGAACTGCACCTCGTCGAACCGCTGGGCTTCAGCCTGGAGGACTCGAAACTGAGGCGGGCGGGACTGGACTACCACGACCTCACGGTGCTGCACGTGCACGGGAGCCTCGAGGACGCGTGGACCGCCCTGCAGCCGGACCGGGTGTTCGCCTTCACCTCCGAGGGCGACGTCCCCTACACGGACATCGCCTACCGGCCCGGCGACGTGCTGCTGTTCGGACGCGAGTCGGACGGGCTGCCGCCGGCCGTGAAGCAGGACCCCCGCGTCACCTCCCGGGTGCGCGTGCCCATGCTGCCCGCACGCCGATCGCTCAACCTCGCCAACACCGCATCCATCGTCCTCTACGAAGCCTGGCGTCAACAGGGTTTCGCCGGAGCCCAGCGATGACCCACGCCCAGGAGCCCCCCATGTCCGCTCGGCCTGTCTCTCCACTGCCGGACGGCGGGGCCGAGGACTACGACCGCCTCGCTCCTGCCCTCTGGAACCCGGTGGGCAATGCGGTGGTCGCTGCCGCCGACGTCCTCGTCGGTGAGCGGGTGCTCGACGTGTTCGCCGCAACCGGCACGGCGACCGTCCCGGCGGCGCAGCTCACCGGCCCGGACGGCCGCGTCGACGCCGTCGACCGTTCCCCTGCCATGCTGGACCTCGCCGAGGCGAAGGCGGAGGCCCTGGGCCTGGACGGCGTCTCCTTCCAGCGGGTGTACCCCGCCCGGTGGGCGCCCGAGGCCCCCTACGACGCCGTCGTGAGCTGCTACGGCATCCTCCTCCTCGACGACCTCGACGCCGACATGGACCGCATCGTCCGCATGCTGCGGCGCGGAGGCAGGGTGGCCCTGAGCACCTGGGACGACGGCGCGCTGGAACCCATCGGGGACCTGCTCCTCGAGGTCCTGGGCCCGGACGGCGCCGGCCGCTCCGGGACGGCCTTCCTGGAGAACTGCCGGAAACTCGCCTCCGCCGATTGCCTGAGGAACTGGCTGCACGCACGAGGGCTGACGAACGTGCGGGTCGAGCAGTTCGGCCTGGCCGTCCCGCTCGACCCGGACAGCGCCTGGTCACTGGTGCTCGGCACCGGCTACCGGGGGCTTCTGCCGGAGGACCCCGCGGCCCTGGAGAAGGTGCGGGCGGCCTTCCTGGACAGGCTCGGCGACGACGTCGTCCTCACGGCCGACACCCTGATCGCGGTCGGCGACTACCTGCCCGCGCAGTAGGCGCCGCGGCAGGGCCATCCGCCGGTGGACCGGCCCCGAATAGACCCATGACAGCGGAAACAACGATATCGGCGGGGGGCGCGGCATGGTGCTTGGTCTGCAGGGGCGTCCACGGGCCCCGCGCCGCGCCGGGACCGGCAGCGTTCGGCACGGCGTCGGCATCGCTTTATGCTGGAGCCCTATGGAAACGCCACGAGTGAGCCGGGTCAGCCCTGTCCCCGCCGCATCCGACGAATTCGCCGCTGATCCTGGCGCCGGTCCCACCCTGACCGATCTGCTCCTGGGGATCGCCCGGCAGGATCGCACCGCCTTCGCGCTGTTCTACGAACAGACCTCGAAGCGCGTCTACGGGCTGGCCCGGCGCGTGCTCATCGACCCGGATCTCAGCGAGGACGCCACACAGGAGGTCTACCTCCAGGTGTGGAACACCGCGGACCGGTTCGACCCGGCCCTCGGCAGTCCGATGGCCTGGCTCATGACCCTGGCGCACCGGCGCGCCGTGGACAAGGTGCGCTCGGAACAGAGCGCCACCGACCGCGAGGCGCGGTACGGAGCCGCCACCCAGACGGTGGACCACGACGACGTCGTGGACACCGTGACCCAGCGCCTCGAAGCGGAGAGCGTGGTGCGGTGCCTGGACACCCTGACGGCGACGCAGCAGGAATCCGTGAGGCTCGCCTACTACGGCGGACTCACCTACCGCGAGGTGGCCGAGAAACTCGGCGTCGCGGTGCCGACCATCAAATCGAGGATCCGCGACGGATTACTCCGACTGAAGACATGCTTGGGGGTGACCTGAGATGCAGGACAAGGATATGAACCGACAATTCGCCGACGACCTCGGCACGGACCTCGCCCGGGGCCACGTCCTCGAGTGGGCCGAACTCTACGCGCTCGACGCCATCAGCGCGGACGAACGCCGCATCATCGATGCGTTCCTCGCGGACGTAGACCCGGCCGTCCACGCGACGTTCCGAGAGCGCGTCCGGACGTGCCGGGAGACGGTGACGACCACCTATGCCAGCACGCCGATGGATCCCCCGGCCGATCTCTTCGAACGCATCGTCGCCAGGCTCCCCGGGGCCTCCGACGCCGCTGACCCGACGACGGCCGGACCCGGTCCGGCTGCCCCGGCCGGCCGTTCGGTCGCCGGCGGCACCGGGCCGGACGCCGCGGACGAGCTGGCGAGGCGCCGAACGGCCAGGGCCTCGATGTCCTCCCGCGCCGCGCGCTGGGTGGCTGCGGCCGCTGCCGCCGTCGTCCTGGCCGCCGGCGGGGTGACCATCGCCCAGACCCTCCAGCAGACCACCCTGCAGGAGCAGGTCCTCCAGGCCTCGGACGTCCGGACGGCCCGGCTCGCCCTCGCGCCCGGCGGGACGGCGGCACTCGCGGTCTCCGGCGAGGAGAACGCGGCCGTGGTCACGCTCAGCGGGGTCCCGGCGCCGGATCCCGGGTACGTCTACCAGATGTGGCGGATCCCCGAGGACGGGACCGATCCGGTGTCCGTCGGCACGATGACCGGGGAGGACGTCGCCGGGACGAAGGTCACGGAACTCGAGGACATCGGCGGCTTCAGCGCGATCGCGATCACCGTCGAGCCCGACGGCGGGTCCGCGACGCCCACCCTGCCGATCGTCGCCCAGATCCCGCTCGGGGCCTGACCGGCGGGAGCAGGAACGCAGGAGGACCCCGGCGATCGGTTCGCCGGGGTCCTCCTGCGTCCGGGGGCGGCTAGAAGCCCGCGATCGTCTCGTCGGTGTTGATGCCCACCACGTGGAAGGACTCGGCGCTGCTGCCCTCGGGCAGGCCGCCGCGACGCGCGTTGTCCCGGAGGATGTCCCGGACCCTGGACCGCATCCGCTCGACGTCGGGATGCTGGCTCCGATGGGCACCGATCGCGGCGAGCTTGAGGTCCTCGGCCCCCGTGACGTCGACGAACCGGTTCTCGAGATGCGCGGGCCCGCCGTAGAACCACAGCCAGGGGACGCGGAAGCTCCGGAGTCCCGCCGCCTCGAGTTCCGGATAGGCGAAGGGGTTCTCGACGGCCGGATAGACGGCGCGCGTGACGGCCTCCCCGCAGGCGAGGTGGTCCGGATGACTCTTCTGGATCCGGTCCCAGCTGCGCTCGGGGTGCATGGAGAGGACGATGTCCGGGCGGACCTGACGCATGCGCCGCACGATCTCCCGGAGGACGCCGTCGGTCGGCTGGAGATAGCCGTCGGGCTCGCCCAGGAAGGTCACGTCCGTGACGCCCACCAGCGCTGCCGCTGCGACCTGCTCCTCGCGGCGGAGGGCGGCGAGTCCGGGACGGTCCTCGTCCGAGAACCCCCCGGCGTCGCCGTCCGTGAGGATGCAGTAGCTGACCTCCACCCCCGCGACGGTCCACCGCGCGATCGTGGCGGACGCCCCGAAGTCGATGTCGTCCGGGTGGGCGGCGAAGACGAGGACGCGTCCGGGCTGCCCGGACGGGGCTGTGATCGGCACCCGCTACAGCCCGCGCTTCCGGATCTCCTCGGTGGCCTGCGGCAGCACCGTGGTCAGGTCGCCGACGATCCCGAAATCGGCGATCTCGAAGATGGGGGAATCGGCGTCCTTGTTGACGGCGACGATCACCTTCGAGGTCTGCATCCCGGCCTTCTGCTGGATGGCCCCCGAGATGCCCGCGGAGATGTAGAGCTGGGGGGAGACGGTCTTGCCGGTCTGGCCGATCTGCGCGGAATGCTCGATCCACCCGGCGTCGGTGGCGGCACGCGACGCGCCGACCGCCCCGCCGAGCGCGTCCGCGAGGTCCTCCAGCGGGCCGAAGTCGCCGTCCACGCCGCGACCGCCGGCGACGATCACCCGGGCCTCCGTCAGCTCGGGCCGGCCGCTGGCCGGCTTCTCCACCCGACCCGTGATGCGCGCAGCGGCCCGGGGGGGCTCGACGGCCAGGCGGACCTCCTCCGGGGACGACGGGGCGCCGGCCTCCACCGCCTCGAAGCTGTTCGGCTTCACGGTGAGGATGGTGATGCCGGTGGTCACCCGGCAGTGCACGGTGTAGGAGCCGGCGAAATCCGACTTCGTCGCGGTCAGATCCGCGTCCAGCGACACGACGTCCGTGATGACCCCCGAATCGAGCTTGATGCCCAGCCGGGCGGCGATCTCCTTGGACTCGTAGGAGTTGCCGAGCAGCACGATCCCGGCGTCGGAGGCCCGCACGGCCTCGGCGAGGAACGCGGCCTTCCCTGCCACGAGCACCTCCGACACGGCGGTGTCCTCCGGGCGGTAGTACCGCTGCACGCCGTAGGACCCGACGCCGTCGAGGTAGGCCTGGCCCGTCTCGTCCGCGAGGGCGACGGCGACGTCGCCGAGGGAGGCGGCGAGGGAGAGGAGTTCGCGCTCGCTCTTGGCGAGACTCGCTGCGGGGTGGTCGAGGAACACGAGGACCGAGGTCATGAGGGAACCCTCCTGGAAGGAACGGACGAGTGGGCGGGCACCGGTCAGAGGAGCTTCTGGCCGGCGAGGAAGTCGACGAGCCGGATGCCGGCGTCGCCTTCGTCGGTGATCACGACGCCCTGGCTGCGGGGCGGCCTCGGAGCGGCCGCCTCGACCGTCGTCCAGGATCCGGCGAACCCGACCTCGTCCGGTCCCAGGCCGATGTCCGTCAGGGACAGGACCTGGATCTGCTTCTTCTTCGCCGCCATGATGCCCTTGAAGTTCGGGTAGCGGGGATCATTGATCTGGTCGGTCACCGACACCAGGGCCGGCAGCGGGGCCTCGATGGTCTCCGCATAGGTGTCGCTGTCCCGCCGCGCGGCGATCGTCCAGCCGCCGTCGCCGGGCGTCAGGTCGAGCGACGCCGCGAAGGTCACCTGGGGCAGTCCCAGCCGTTCGGCCAGCTGCGCCGGGACGAGGGAGGTCTCGCCGTCCGTGGAGGCCATCCCGGTGAGGACGAGGTCGAAGGGGCCGACGTGCTGCACGAGGGCCGCGAGCGCCCGGGAGGTGGCAGAGGCGTCGGAGCCGGTGAGGGCGTCGTCGGTCAGGTGGACGCCGTCGTCCGCGCCGATCTGGAGGGACTTCTTGACGGCGTTCACCGCGGCCGCGGGGCCCATCGTGACCGCTGTGACGCGGTGCCCGGCCGCCGCGCCCCCGTGGGCCTCGACGAGCTGGAGGGCCGCTTCGAGCGCGTACTCGTCGAGCTCCGAGAGGATGCTCTCCGCACGGACCGTCGTCAGGTCGTCGCCGCTGATGTGGCGATCGAACTGGGCGTCCGGAACATGCTTCACCAGGACCGCGATGCGCAGTCCGCTTGCTGTGGCCTCGTCCATGAATGACCTTCCTCGTCCGGGAATCTTCCCATCGACTAGCTAACCACAGGGGGGCGCCGGTCGCGGGGCGGCGCCGACGGCGATCGCGGACGCTCCCGCTCCTCCAACGAACGGGAGGCGGCCCCTGCTCCGGGACCGCCTCCTGCTGCCGTCGATCTCCTCTTCCGTCGACCCGCTCCGGCGGCGTCAGGGGCGCTACGGCGTCGGGGCCTGGGCCAGCGTCACGTCCACCGTCCGCGACGCGCCGTCGCGCACCACCTCGAGCGGCACCTGCTGCCCGACCGGCTGGATGCGGACGGCCGCGGTGAGGGACTGCGGATCGCTGATGGTGTAGGTGTCCACCTTGGTGATCACGTCGCCGGCCTGCAGTCCGGCGTCCTCCGCCGGCGATCCCGGCTCGACCCGTTCGACGAGCGCTCCGGACGAGAAGGTGGACGCGCTCTGGGACCCGTCGCTCCCCGCCGGGGTGACGCTGACTCCGAGGAAGCCGTGCGTCGCCTCCCCCTCGGCAATGATCTCGCGTGCGATGCGGTCGGCGTAGTTGATCGGGATGGAGAAACCCACGCCGATGTTGCCCGTGGACTCCCCGGAGCCCCCGGACCCACCCGAGGCGATGGCGACGTTCACGCCGATGATCCGGCCGTCCGCGTCCACCAGCGCACCGCCCGAATTGCCCTGGTTGATGGCGGCGTCGGTCTGGATCACGTTGAGGTAGATGGACCCCTGCGACTGCGGCTGCTGCCCGCCGGAGCCGCCCGGGGGAAGGAAGTCGAAGCTCTCACCGTCGTCGGACTGTGCGCTGTCCGGCTGTTCCTCCGGCACGGCGGAGGACGCGACGCTGATGGTCCGGTTCAGGGTCGAGACGATGCCGTCCGTCACCGTGCCGCTGAGGCCGAGCGGCGCACCGATGGCGATCGCCGTGTCTCCGACGTTGAGTTCGTCCGAGTCGCCGAGGGTCGCGGCGGTGAGGTCCGGCGCGTCGATCTTGACGACGGCGAGGTCGCTCAGCGGGTCCGTCCCGACGACGGTCGCGGGGAAGACCCGCCCGTCGTTCAGCTTGACCTCCACGGTGGGGTCCGAGACCTGGCCGCCGAGGGTCACCACGTGCGTGTTCGTGAGGATGTGCCCGTCGGTGTCCAGGATGATGCCGGAGCCGGAGCCGCCGGAACTGCCGCCGCTGACAGCGAGCGTGACCACGCTCGGCGACGCCTTGACGGCCGCCCCGGTGATGGTGTTGACGTCGTCGGTGTTGTTCACCACGATCGACTCGGGCGCCGCCTGGGAGATCCCGGCGGCCGGTCCGTCGTCGAGGGCGTTGAGGCCCGCTGCCGCCACGCCGCCGCCCACCAGTCCTGCAGCGAGCACACCGGCGGCGAAGGTCGCCAGGCCCACCCGCGTACGCGCCCCGGCGCCCCGGCGACCCGCGGGACCCGGCCCAGCGTTCCCGTAGCCCGGGTTCTGCTCGCCGTAGAACGGCTGGTGTCCCGCGTAGGCGGGGTGGGGAGCCTGCTGCGCGGTGGGCGGTCCCGCGATCGGCTGGGTCTCCGTCACGGGGCGGGACACGCCCGGCCCCGAGGACGGCGGGCTCTGCGGCGCGGGCGGCAGGGGACGATCCGGGGTGACCGGCTGCTCGTTCATGGGGGTCCTTTCGTTGCTGTTGACCACATCATGTCGGCTCACGCTGAGCTTTCCGCCTACGTTCGCTGTACGGCGTCTGGGAAGCCGCTGGAGATGTGCGGCCGCGCTGCTCCGCCCGACGGGGCCTACCCCAGTATCCACCGATCCCCCGGCCGGGGCGCGCGCTGTGCCCCGCGGTCGGCCGTTCACGGGCGCACGCCTTTCGCTAGGGGCATAGGTGGCGGTGGTGGACGCTCCCCCACCCCAACCCTAGAATCGGGAAGACAGGGAGCCTCCGGCATCCACCGGCCTCAGTCCTGGGACCGGCAGGTCCGGAGGACGTGCTGAAGGGTCGAAGATGCGAAGAATGAGCAGGCGCAGCCGCGCCTCTGCTGTCCTGGGCGCCGTCGTGGCGATCCCGCTGGTCTCGGGGACGGCGGCCTTCGCCGACGAGCCGGTCACGTTCCCGTCCGGGGACTACGTGATCGACAACGCCGGGGTCCTCAGCGCCGAGGAAGAGGCCGAGCTCGAAGCCGCCATCGCCGACCTGCAGTCCTCGCAGGGCTTCACCTTGCGCGTGGCCTACGTCGACACGTTCGAGAACCCGAGCAACGATGTGCAGTGGGCGGAGGAGGTGGCGGTCGCGAACGCCTCGTCGGCCGACGAGGCCGTCCTCGCCGTCGCGGTGGAGCAGCGCGACGTGGGCCTCGTGGCGGGAGAGCAGTCCGGGGTCTTCTCCTCGGTGCAGGAGATCCGCAACGACTACGTCATCCCGGAACTGGCCGTCGACGACTGGCTGGGCGGCGGCCTCGCGGCGGTGGAGGGGATCGACCAGGCGCTCGCCGGCGGGACCTCGAACGGCGGGACCGCACCGGACGGCGGCGCGTCCGACGGCGGCAGCGGCCTCGGCGGCCTCGTCCTCGTCGGCGGGCTCGTCGCCGTCGCGGGGGCCGGCGGGTACCTGCTGCTCAAGAACCGCGGCGCCGGCAGTGCCCAGCGCAAGCGCGAGGAATACGGCTACGGGCCGGTGCCGTCCGCGGAGGGCGAGATCGTGGACCCGCTCGCGGCATTGAGCGTGGAGGAGCTGCGCAAGCGGGCGGGCTCCCTCCTCATCGCCGCCGACGACGCCATCAAGTCCAGCGAGCAGGAGCTCGGTTTCGCCGAGGCGCAGTACGGGGCCGAGGCCATCGCCACGTTCGCGCAGGACATCGCGGCGGCGAAGCAGCACATGGGTGAGTCCTTCAAGCTCCAGCAGCAGCTCGACGACCACATCCCCGACACGGAGCAGCAGCAGCGCCAGTGGCTCGGGGAGATCATCCGGCGCTGCGAGGACGTGAACGCCTCGCTGCAGGAACACAAGGAGGACTTCGACGCGCTGCGCGAACTCGAGCGGAACGCGCCCGACGCCCTGCTCCGCGCGCAGGCCGCCGCCGACGCCGCCCGAACGCGGTTCTCCGCGGCCGAACAGACCCTGACGACCCTCCAGGGCCGGTACCTCGAGACGGCCACCACCCAGGTCTCCGACAACATCGAGCAGGCCCGTGAACGCCTCGCCTTCGTCGGCAGCGCGGCAACGGAGGCGCAGTCGCGGATGGCCGAGGGAGACACCGGGCGTGCCGTCGTCGCCGTCCGCGCCGCCGAGGAATCCGTCCACCAGAGCACGGTCCTGCTGGACGCCATCGACAAGCGGGCCGAGGAACTCGCCGCGGCCGAGCGCGAGCTCGAGCGCGCGCTCCCCGACAGCGAGCAGGACCTGGCGCAGGCCCAGGCCATGGACCGCACCGGTCAGTACCGGGACCTCGCCGGGCCGATCGCGGCACTGCAGTCTGCTGTGTCGACGGTGCGGCAGGAGCGTCAGAACGGACGCAGCAATCCGCTGGCGCTGCTGCAGCGCCTCGAGGCGGCGCACGCACAGCTCGACGCCGCGCTCGGCGGCGTGCGCGACCAGGCGGAGAACACCCGGCGCGCCCAGGACGCCCTCCAGCACGCGCTGATCACGGCGCAGTCGAGCATCTCGGGGACCGCCGATTACATCCGCGCACGTCGCGGCGGCGTCGGCAGCGAGGCCCGGACGCGCCTGGCCGAGGCCGAGCGCAATCTCGACTATGCCGTCGACCTCCAACGCTCCGACCCGGTGACCGCGCTGTCCCACGCCCAGCAGGCGACGATGCTCGCCGAGCAGGCGGCGCAGCTCGCGGAGCAGGACGTGGACGGTTTCGGCGGCGGGATGGGAATGGGTGGCCGGTACGGAGGCCGCGGCGGCGACGGGATGGGCGGCGCCCTGCTCGGCGGCATCCTGCTCGGCGGCCTGCTCAACGGCGGCGGATTCGGCGGCGGGCACCACGACGGCGGCGGCTTCGGTGGCGGTTTCGGGGGCGACGGCGGTAGCTTCGGCGGGGGCGGCTTCGGCGGCTTCGGCGGAGGTGGCGGTGGCTTCGGCGACTTCGGAGGCGGCGGCGGCGACTTCTAGCCGCTGCGCCCCTGCCCGAGCAGGACACAAGGACCATTCGCAGAATCGAAAGGGAAATCAATGGTAAAGCAGTCGATATTCGGCAGGATCGCCCAGCTCACGCGGGCGAACATCAATGCGTTGCTGGACCAGGCGGAGGATCCGCAGAAGATGCTCGACCAGATGGTCCGCGACTTCACCAACAGCATCGCCGAGGCGGAGAGCGCCATCGCCCAGACGATCGGCAACCTGCGGATGATGCAGGACGACTACAACGAGGACATCGAGAACGCCCGCAGCTGGGGCAACAAGGCGCTCGCGGCGTCGCGCAAGGCCGATGAGTACCGCGCTTCGGGCGACACCGTCGACGCCCAGAAGTTCGACAACCTCGCCAAGGTCGCCATCCAGCGCCAGATGTCCTCGGAGAACGAGGCCAAGGGCGCCGAACCGACGATCGCCTCCCAGACGGAGATCGTCGAGAAGCTCAAGGACGGCCTCAACCAGATGAGGGTCAAGCTCAACGAGCTGACGGTCAAGCGCGACCAGCTGATCGCACGGTCGCGCACCGCGCAGGCCCAGCAGCAGGTGCACGACGCCGTCAAGAGCATCGACTTCATGGACCCGACCAGCGAGGTGGGTCGCTTTGAGGAGAAGATCCGCCGGGAGGAGGCCCGGGTCCGCGGTCAGCAGGAACTCGCGTCGTCGAGCCTGGACGCCCAGTTCGAGAGCCTCGAGGACCTCGGCGAGCAGACCGAGATCGAGGCGCGCCTTGCCGCGCTGAAGTCCGGGTCCGGCACGCGGTCCGCGATCGGCCAGGGCGCGGAGGACGGCACGGACGCCACCGGCACGCCGGCGTCGAGGAGCGAGACCACCTACTGACCGGTGCCCGACCGGTTACCGGTCGTCCGGCCACTGTCCGGCTGGAGCACGAGGGGACCGCAGCCCAGGGGCTGCGGTCCCCTCGTGCGTCCGCAGCCCGGACTGTCGGACCCCGCCGGTAGATTGGGGCGCATGGCTGTGACTCTGGTGTGGTTCCGCGACGACCTCCGGGTCTCCGACAATCCGGCCCTCGCCCGGGCGGCGGAGCAGGGGGACGACGTCGTCGCCTGCTATGTGCTGGACGAGCGCACCGATGGCATCCGCCCACTGGGCGGTGCGTCCCGCTGGTGGCTCCACCACTCGCTCACGGCCCTCGCCGCGTCCCTCGGCGAGCTCGGGATCCCCCTCGTGCTCCGACGGGGTGCGGCGGCGGAGGTCCTCCCGCGACTCGTCGAGGAGTCCTCGGCGGAGACGGTCCTCTGGAACCGGCGCTACGGCCTGGCCGAACGGACCGTCGACGCGGCGCTGAAGGAATCGCTCACGGAACAGGGCGTCGATGCCGCCAGCTTCCAGGCCAACCTCATGTACGAACCGTGGGAGGTGAGGTCCGGCGCCGGCGAGGCCTACAAGGTGTTCACCCCCTTCTGGAGGGCCTGCCTCGCCTTCCGCACCCCCCGTACGCCCCTGCCGGCGCCGGCGTCCCTCCGGGGCCCGCAGCTGGCGTCGGAGGACCTCGACGACTGGGGGCTGCTCCCGACGGCGCCCGACTGGGCCCAGGGCCTGCGGGAGACCTGGACCCCGGGTGAGGCCGGAGCCCACGCCCGCCTCGACGACTTCCTCGACGGGGCCGCCCACGGCTACAAGGACAAGCGCGACTTCCCCGCGGTCCAGGGCACCAGCATGCTCTCCCCCCACCTGCGGTTCGGCGAGATCAGCCCGTTCGAGGTCTGGCACGCCGCACAGGACTCCAGGGACGGTTCGACGGCGGAGGACATCCGCGTCTTCGGGTCCGAACTCGGCTGGCGGGAGTTCAGCTGGCAGCTCCTGTACTTCAACCCCGAACTCGCCACCGTGAACTACCGGCCCGAGTTCAACGCCTTCGCCTGGGAGACGTCCACGCAGGCGGAGCTCGAGGCGTGGCAGCGCGGACGCACGGGCTACCCCCTGATCGACGCCGGTATGCGGCAGATGTGGGAGATCGGATGGATGCACAACCGCGTGCGCATGGCGACGGCCTCCTTCCTGATCAAGAACCTCCTGATCGACTGGCGGGTAGGCGAACAGTGGTTCTGGGACTGCCTCGTCGATGCCGACGCCGCGAGCAACGCGGCGAGCTGGCAGTGGGTGGCCGGGTCGGGGGCGGACGCCAGCCCCTACTTCCGGATCTTCAACCCCGTGCTGCAGGGCAGGAAGTTCGACCGGGAGGGCCGGTACCTCCTGCGCTTCGTCCCCGAACTGGCCGACGCCGAGAACCTGCACGAGCCGTGGAAGGGCGCGGCGCCGGGCTACCCCGGGCCGATCGTCGACCTCAAGGAGAGCCGGGAGCGTGCCCTGAGCGCGTTCAAGGCCCTCTCGCAGGCCTGAACCCTCTCCGCTGCTAGTACGTCCTGTCGGGCGCCGCATCATCAGGAAAGGATGATTGCGACGAAGTGGGCTGTCGTGTATCGGGCATCGTTCCGCCGACAACCGGCACGGTGCTCACCATCCTGGGGTGATGTGGCTGCTCCTGCCATGCGGGACTCTCGATATGTCATACGGTTCGCGCGACCCGGCTCCAGTCAGGTCACGGTGGGTGCCCGCAAGGGCTGGACCGGCAGCCAAGCGTCCGCATGGACGCACGACCAAGGAGTAGTCACCATGGTGCACGACAGCAGGACTTCGACCGCCGACTCCGACCGACCGGTACAGCAGCCCAGCGCGGGGGCTGTCGGCGTGACGGTCGTCGCCGGCATGCTGATGATCATGACCGGCGCCTTCCATGCCTTCCAGGGCATCGTCGCGCTCCTCAACGACACGTTCTACATCGTGTTGCCCGAGTACGTCCTCCAGCTCGACATCACCACGTGGGGCTGGGTCCACCTGATCCTCGGTGTCCTGGTGGTGCTCGCCGGGGCCGCGCTGTTCCAGGGTGCCGTCTGGGCCAGGACAGTCGCCGTCATCATGGCCTGCGTCAGCGTGATCCTGAGCTTCGTGTGGATGCCCTTCTACCCGCTGTGGAGCCTCACCATCATTGCCCTCGACATCTTCATCATCTGGGCCGTCACCCTGCACGGACGCGACATCGTCGCCGACTGACCGACGGGTCTGCTGCGGCCAGGATCGTCGCGGAGCGGTGACGGGACCGTCTCCGCCCCCCGACGATCCTGAGTCGGCGGACTCCTCGCCGCCCCGGTGCCACCGGCGCGCGTCCCCGGCGTGCCTCCACGCCACCGTCCGATCCGAGAGGGTAAGTGCCCATGGATGTCACCGAGACCCGAGACCAGGAAATCGCCCGGCTGACGGCGGAGGTCGACCGCCTGCAGTCGCAGCTGCACGCCGAGCAGGTCGACACGCCGCCGCCTGTGCGTGCGCGTCGGACCGGGCGGGGGCGCGGGTTCCTCGCCGTCCTGCTGATCCTCCTCGGGGCGATCCTCGCGCCGATCGCCGTCGTCGCGGCGTGGACGAAGGCCGAAGTCACCAACACCGACCAGTTCGTGGCGACCGTGTCGCCGCTCATCGACGACCCGGCCTTCCAGGCATACCTGGTGGACGAGATCACCGCGGCGGTGAACGAGAGCGTGGACCTCGAGACGATCACGTCCGACCTGTTCGACGGGATCGCCACCCTCGACCTCCCGCCCCGGGCGGCCGAGGCGCTCCAGCTGCTCGAACAACCCGCGGTGGAGGGCGCCCAATCGCTGATCACGTCCACGACGGAACAGCTCATCGCCTCCGACGGTTTCGAACAGGTCTGGGACCAGGCGCTCCGACGCAGCCACACCGGGCTGAACTCCGCCCTCAGCGGCGACACCTCCGGCGCCGTCGTGATCAGCGACACGGGCGAAGTGGGCATCCAGCTCGGACCCATCATCGCCGCCGTGAAGGACCAGCTCACGGCCCAGGGCTTCGCTTTCGCCGACCGCATCCCGGAGGTCGACCGCACGATCGCCGTCGCCCAGTCCGACGAGCTCGGCCAGGCCCGCACCGCCTACCAGGCGATCGACGTGCTCGGCTTCGTACTCCCGTGGGTGAGTATCGCCCTCCTGGCCGTCGGTGTCCTCGTCGCGAGGAGGAAGGCCCGGGCACTCATCTGGGCCGGTCTCGCCCTGGCGATCGGGATGGTGTTCCTCGCCCTCGGGGTGGCCATCGGACGCATCGCCGTGGTCGACGCCATCTCCCCGCAGTACATGCCGTCGAGCGCGGCCGAGGCGATCTACGACACCCTGGTGCCCCTCCTCTACTCGACGGCCCTCGCGGTCGGGGTGGCCGGCGTGACGGCCGCCGTCGTCGCCTACCTCGCCGGGCCGTTCGAGGGCGCCCGGGCGATCCGCCGCCTCACGGTCGCCACGTCCGGACGCGCACGGGCCGCTGCGGAGAGCAACGGCGTGACCACCGGCCGGTTCGGTGTCTTCCTCTACCGGGCCCGCCGGTACATCCGGATCGGGATCGCCGTGATCGGCGCCGCGATCGTCCTGTTGGTGAGGCCGCTGACACCGGGGGTGACCCTCTGGACCGCGTTCGGCGCGCTGGTCGCCGTCCTCCTGCTCGAGCTGCTGCAACGCCCCCCGGCCGTGGAGGTCGACGTGCGCGTCGACGGTGAGCCCGTTGCCGGAACGGCCACGCCGGCGAGGAACACCGAGCGTGTTTGAGGAGATCGTCTCCGGCTGGGTGATCGTCATCGAGATCGTGGGCGCGCTGATCATGATCGTCGGCGCCGGCTTCGCCCTCGTGGCCACCGTGCCGGCGATGCGCCGACCGGAAGCCCGGGGGAAGGCGTACGAGCGGTTGCGCCGCAATGTGGGCCGCGCGATCCTCCTCGGGTTGGAGGTGCTGATCGTCGCCGACATCATCCGCACCATCCTGGTCGACCAGACCCCGCAGAGCGTCGCGGTGCTCGCCGGGATCGTCGCGATCCGGATAGCCCTCAGCTTCTCGCTGGAGGTGGAGATCGACGGCATGTGGCCCTGGGCGAAGTGGCGCGCCGCGGCCGCACAGTCACCGGATGGGCGCGGAGAATAAGCGGAGAAGAACCGGACTGTCCGGCCTTGGCCTGCTACCCATCACCACCGTCGACGTGGACGGCCCCGATACGTCATCAGGCCGTGCTCAGAGGACGGCCGTTCTCTCGTCGCGCCGCTGGTTCCCGACGGTGACCAAGACGGCGAGGTTAGCCAGAGACGTCTCGAGGGCCGTTTCGAGGTCTCCTGCCACGTCGGTGTGGATGAGGCGCAGCACGTCCTGCACGTCCGCACGGTCCTCGACGCGGACAGTGAGGCTGAGCTCCGGTTCGGTGGCGCTTCCTCTGAGCAGCACATCTGCTCCGGTGACTCCCGGAAGTCGCAGCACGTGGTTCTCGACGGCTTCGGAGAGGACCTTGGGCTCGCACCGGGTGTACCCGGCGGCTCCGTCACCGTCGTGCAGCCGAAAAGTCCGCACGGAGCGGCGGCGGGGGACCTGGGCGAAGAGCCACAGCAGCGCCAGGAATCCGACGAGCACGGCGAGGGCGGTCAGGACAAGGGGCGTCGCTGCGGCAGCGACGACCTCGTCGAGTCCTGCCGGGACGATCGTGTCCGTGGGTCGCGCGGGGGTGAACCCGGCGTTCAGGACCTCGGTGACGGCGGCCGCGGCCCCACTGGCCAACAGGAGCCCGGCCGCGCCGAGGAGCAGGACCAGAAATCCGATGATGGCCAACCACGTTCGATTGAGCCGTCCGGCGGTCTGCCTCATGAGTTCCTTCTTCCCTCGAAGACTCCTGGTGAGCGGTGGGTGGGCCGTCGGTCGGGCAGCGGCCTCAGATGCATCAGTCGTTGGTGGTGCCGACTCGCACCCTGACGACGGGTTTCGGCGTGATCCCCAGGTCATCCAGCTTGGTGGTGAGGGACGCTTCGAGGCGGTTGCCGAGATCGCCTGCGTCATGCAGTGGTGTGCGGACGCTGACCTCCATCCGCCGGGCGGTCGTCGTCACCGAGCTCCTGTCGACTCCGTCGGTGCGATCGATGTGCGCTGCGGCGATCCTGCTGAGCCCGCGGCGCGTAAGGACCGCTTCGGAGTTGCCGGCCCTGCGACCATCGGGCCCGTTCAGCCTGACGGTGCTGTGCGGGCCCGGCAGCAGGGCCGCCAGCAGCAGGATCAGTCCGAGGAGGGTCGCCATGATCGCAGCCGTGACGACGGCCGGGCTGTTCCAGGTCAGGGCAGCAGAGGCTTCGCGCCCCGAATTCAGGACCTCCGGCCAGGTGCCGGTCACGATCCGGGTGATGCCGGCCCATGTCCCGGCCACCGCTGCCGAGAGGAGGACCAGTGCTGTCAGCGTTGCGGGAACTGATCGGCTGGACCGACGGTGCAACGACCGCACTGTGCGGGGTGGGGTGGCGGGGCGGCTCATGCCAACTCCCTTCGGCCCTGGCTCCTCGTGAGGTCGGCGAGGGTGTCGATGTCGATGTCGACCTGCCGGACGTCGAGTCCGCAGATCCGTGCGACCTCCTCGCGGACCCGCTGCCGCAGCAATTCGCTGGTCTGCCTCAGTGGCGCCGGGTAGGTGATGCCGACCTCGAGTCGAAGGGACGCGATGAGCCCGTTGAGCCGCACATCGGCCTTCGGCCGTGCCGTATCGCTGTGGCGGGCGCCGAGGCCGAGGAACCCGCCGGAGGGTCCGGTGACACCCGGAACCTTCGAGGCCGCGTTGCTCGCCACTTTCTCGATCGCCCGCTCCGCGATGACCAGGGTCCCCCGCGTCGACGGATCGGAACGGGCCGGCGTTCCCGCTCCGGAGATGCCGTCCATGTCGCTCACCTGCGCGTGGTGGAGCGTCCGGTCAGTGCTCCGAGGTCGAGCTTGCCGTCGATGACGCGGGCGACGATCAGTCCGACGGCACCGAAGAACGCAACGACGACGAATTCGTAGAAGCCACCGAAGGCAGCAGCCCATCCCAGGACGAGGCCGGCCAGCAGACCCACAGCTGTTGTGCTCATAGCGGATGCCTTTCCATAGTGCACCCTCTGCGGGTGCATTCACGAGTGCTACTGCAGGGCGGTGTGGGCGGGCTCTTCCGTGTCGTGGCGCTCATCGTCGGGGAGGTGCACATCGGTGACGTTGATGTTGACCTCGAGGACCTCCAGTCCGGTCGCTTCCTCGACGGTGGAGATGACGTTGCGGCGGATCATCTGGCTGACTTCGACGATGGACGCGCCGTATTCGACGATGATGCTGAGATCGATCGCTGCCTGCCGCTCACCCTTCTCCACGGTGACCCCGCCACTGACGTTCGTCCGTGACCCGGGGATACGCTCGGAGATGCTACTGAACGCGCGTTGGCTCGCGCTGCCCATGGCGTATACACCTGGGACTTCGCGGGTAGCGATGCCGGCGATCTTCTGCACGACGGTCTCGTTGATGGTGGTGTTGCCCTGACGGGTCTGCAACGGACCCACCGGCTGCGCCAGCTCGGTCTCACGGGACTGCTCTGCCTGACGCTTCTGCTCCTCGCCGGTGTTGGGGACTACTGCTGCCCGTCGTGCCGCGGTGCTCTGATCCTCTGTCATGTGAATCGATCCTCCTGTGAGGTGTTGATGTCCTACACCCTTAAAGACACCGGCAACCCCGAATCGTCACGTCGGCAGCGCACATATTTCGCCGGTTCGGTCCACACTCCCCGGCGGACCTCCCGTCCTCACCCGGAAAGGATGACCCGCCCGACACAGGATGGGCGCGCGCCAGCGCGCGGCGGCAGGTGCGCCGCGGATGACTGTTCGCCGCGGACTGCTCCCCCTATGCTGAGCACCACGCCGGCATGCCAGAGCTGCAGTGGTTGCAGGAACTGCAATGATGCGGGGAAGGGGGCACGTGCCATGGAATCCGACCCGGGACCCGGACCGCGCACCGGGTCCGTGCAGTGCACGTCTCCTGCGGCCGTTGCCACCAAGGCTCCGGGGCAGCCGTCAGTGGCTGGCTCGGCAGGGGTGGCGCTGCGTGATCTCGACGAGCTCACGATCGTTGCTCGAGCGCAGAACGGGGACGTCCACGCCTTCGAATGGCTGGTCTCCACCCATGAGGGCGGCGTGTTCCGGCTGGCCTGCAGGATGCTCGGTGATCATGCGGAAGCCGAGGACATCGTGCAGGAAACGTTCATCGCCGCCCGCCGGAGCCTGCCGGACCTCGCGGCCCCGCAGGCGTTCCTTCCCTGGCTCTACCGTGCGGCCACGAACAAGTGCTTCAATCACCTCCGAGGCCGCAGACGCCACCCGACCGAACCCGACTCCTTCGACGACGAGCCCGTGCCCGGTGGCTCACACGGCGCGTCCGCGTCGGGAGAGGCCGACCCGTGGAACCAGTGGGATGGCCGTGGTGGGCTCTGTCAGGACCCGGCGTTGCGCTACGAGGCGGAAGCGCAGATGCAGGCCCTCTGCGGCCTGCTGCAGGCAGTGCCCGCCGGGCCTCGAGCCTGTTGGCTGCTGCGTGACGTCCACGAGTTCTCCTACACGGAGATCGCAGCGATCGTGCAACTGCCGGAGAGCACGGTGCGAGGGCGCATCGCACGGGCCAGACGGATGCTCGCGGAAGGGATGCAATCATGGCGATGAACGAGGGGAAGCCGCGACTGGGGTGCGGCCGCATCATCGATGACGTCTGGGCATCCATCGACCAGCCGGCCACCATCCACGAACGGACCTGCCGGGATTGTCAGAGCGCGCGTGCCGCGCTCGACCACCTCGAAGCAGTCTCCAGGTCCATGCGCGAGCGTGATCGCAGTGACGCAGCCCTACGACCCGGCAGTCGGGTGCGGGAAGCGATCATGATGGTCGCCCGGGCAGAGATCCGACGCAGTCGCCGGGTCGCCCTTGCCACGACACCTCTGGGAACCATCGACATCAGTGAGCAGGCACTCAACAGCCTGATCCGCTTCGCTGCCTCCACCCTGCCCGGCGTCCGCGCCCGTCGATGCACCGTCGTCAGCATCCCGGAACCACAGCCCTCATCAGCAGGGCCGTCATCGTCGCCAGTCGTCGATGGCAGGAACGTGCGGATCACCCTCACCGTTGCGCTGTCCTCGCGGGTGAGGATACCCGCGACCATGACCCTGTTACGCGAACGGGTCGGCACTGTCGTGAGGGCCCAGACGGCGATCACCATGGAGCAGATCGACATCGGCGTGGAGGATCTCTATGACGTGTGAGCAACCCTTCGACGCGCGGATCGTCGACCTCGACTCCATTGCCGACACCCTCAGCACCGCGCTCCGCAGCCACCCGGGCGTCATCCGCCTGGAACCGACCATGCGCAGCGCCATGACGCACTGGAAGATCGCATCAGGCGACCGACTCCACAGGAACCACCATGCCGGCACCCCGTTCCCGACCGTCGCTGTCCGCGACGGCCTGGTTCTCTCCCTCACCGACAGCGTCCTCACCCTGCACATGGACCTCGCAACGAGCATCTCGAACGCCGCGCTCGTCGTGGCCCGTGAAACGCAGGAAGTCGCTGCCGAGGTCATCCGGGCGAGTGGACTGGCGGTCGGCCATATCGACGTCACCATCCTCGCCGTCGAGGGCGCCCCGATCCCCTGACTCCCCCGACCGGGCGAGCCCGGGCGACCCGACGTCAGGAAAGAACCGCAGTTCCCGGGGAAACAAGAAGTCCGGCCCACCGAATGGTGAACCGGACTTCTTTTCCGTTGCGGGGACAGGATTTGAACCTGTGACCTCTGGGTTATGAGCCCAGCGAGCTACCGAACTGCTCCACCCCGCGGCGTGTAACTAACGTTACCGGCCGCGGGACGGAGAAGCAAATCGGGCGGCTGCCCGGGGGCGGAACAGCCTACTGTCCGCCCCCGGCAGCACGCTCCTCGGCGTCGAGCGCCCGCTGGATGGCCTGCTCCAGGCGGTCCTGCGCCTCACCGTAGGCGGCGAAGTCACCGGCCTCCAGTGCGGCGTTACCCTCCTGGATCGCGTCGTTCGCATCGGCGAGCGCCGCGCGCAGGTCGGCGGCCGGGTCACCGGTCGCTCCCTCCGGAGTGTCGCCCTCGGCGGGCGTCGGGGCCGGCGTCGGCGCCGCTTCCCCGTCCCCCTCGGCCGGAGGGGCCGCCGGGTCCTCCGGCGTCTCGCCGACGTTCTCCTCGTCGCCGGTCGTGGCGCCGGAGTTGCCGCCGAACACCTGGTCCAGGGCCTCGGCGAGGGTCGGCGCGAAGCCGACGGTCTCCCCGAAGCTCACGAGGACCCGCCGGAGGACGGGGAAGGACGAACTGCCCGAGGACTGGACGTAGACCGGCTGCACGTAGGCGATGCCCCCGCCGATCGGCAGGGTCAGCAGGTTGCCGTTGATGACCTCGGAGGCCCCCTGGCGGAGCAGGTTGAGCTCCTGCGACACGGTGGTGTCCGAGTTGAACAGGTTCTGGGCCTGTCCCGGGCCCACCACGGAGTCCTGACCGGAACTGTCGAGCAGGGTCAGCCGGCCGTAGTTCTCGTTCTTGACGCCGTCCTCGCCCGTACCGGCGTCGCCGTTGGCGGCAAGGAAGCCGTACAGCACGTTCCTCGGCGTCTGGCCTGCCGGCACATAGGGGATGAACGGTGTCGTCAGGGAGAACGCCGCCTGTTCCTGGTTTGGCATCTGGAGCGTCAGGTAGAACGGCGGCTGCCGCGGGGTTGATGCCGTCACCGCGTTGTCCGACGCCGCACCCGGGTCCGCGGGCACGCTCCACGCCTCGCTGTTGTTGTAGAAGGCGTCGGTATCGGTCACGTGATAGCGCGCCAGGAGCTCGCGCTGCACCTTGAACAGGTCCTCGGGATAGCGCACGTGGGCCATGAGGTCGGCCGACATCTCGCTGTAGGGCTTGAGCGAGCTGGGGTACACGTTCTGCCACGACCTCAGGACCGGATCCTGGTCGTCCCACGCGTACAGGTCCACGGAGCCGTCGTAGGCATCCACGGTGGCCTTCACGGCGTTGCGGATGTAGTTCACCCGCTCCGCCGGCAGCGCGGTGGCCAGTCCCTCCGCGGTCTGCGAATCCTGCGTCGCCTGCTCGAGCTCCTGCTGCATCGAGTAGGGGAAGCTGTTGCTGGTGGTGTACCCGTCGATGATCCACTTCACGCGGCCGTCGACGATCGCCGGGTAGCTGTTGCCGTCGAGCGTGAGGTAGGGAGCCACCTTGCGGATGCGGTCCACCGGGTCGCGGTCGTAGAGGATCTGCGAGTCGCTGTTCACCTGGTCCGACAGCAGCAGGTCGGTGGACTGGAACTTCAGGGCGTAGACGAGGCGGTTGAAGGCGTTGCCGACATTCGGTCCACCGTCGCCGCTGAAGGTCGTGCGCGACTCGTCGTCGGAGTTCTCGTTCTGCGGCCGGTCGATCTCCGCGGGGGTCTGGCCCTCCGGGGCCCCGACGATCGAGTACTCGGGGGATTCCTCACCGAAGTAGATCCGCGGCTCGTAGGTGGACTCGTCCCCGAGCACGCCGGTCGACGGGATGCCGGACTGCAGGAAGGATGCCCGACCGTCGGGCTCCACGGTCGAACCGGCGGCTGCGACGACTCCGTAGCCGTGCGTGTAGAAGACGTGCTCGTTGACCCAGCCGTCCGGCACGCCATTGACATCCAGCTCGCGCACCGCGATCACGGTGTCCACGACCTCGCCGTCGATCTCGTACCGGTCGACGTTGAGGGTCTCGGGGAACTGGTAGTACTGCCGGAACTGCTGGAGCTGGCTGAAGGCATCGGAGATCAGGTTCGGGTCGAGCAGGCGGATGTTCGCTGTGGTCTCGCCGTCCTCGTTCAGCGCGCCCGCCGTCGGGATCGACTCCGGCGCGTACGCCTCGACCTCCACCTGGTCGAGGCCGTAGGCCTCCCGGGTGAGCTGGATGTTCCGCTCGATGAACGGCTCCTCGAGGCTGAGCTCGGAGGGACGCACCTGGAAGCGCTGGACGACCGACGGGTACACGCCGCCCGCGAGCAGCGCCGTGATGATGAGCATCGCGGTCCCGATCAGCGGCAGGCGCCAGCGGCCGAGGAACGCCGAGGCGACGAACAGGACGGCCACGATGATGGCGGCGACGGCGAGGATGGCCTTGGTCGGGATGACGGCGTTGACGTCCGTGTAGAGCGCGCCGGCCCAGGTGCCCTGGTTCAGCAGGGTGTCGTAGCGGTCGAGCCAGTAGTTGACGCCCTGCAGGATGAGGAAGAGGGCCGCGACGACGGCGATCTGCACGCGGGCCGCCTTGGTGGTAAACAGGCCCTTCTCCTCGAGGCGGATGCCGCCGTAGAGGTAGTGCGTGAGGACCGTCGCGATGGCGCTGATGATGACCACGCTGATCAGGAACCCCGTCACGAAGTTCAGGAACGGGAGCGTGAACATGTAGAAGGCGTAGTCCAGGCCGAACTCCGGGTCCTGCCGGTTGAACGGCTCCTGGTTGATGAAGAGCAGGACCTGCTGCCACTGCGAGGACGCGGCCGTGCCAGCGAAGGCGCCCAGGACCACGGGGATACCGAGCATGAGCAGGCGGCGGATCGGTTCCAGCTGCGCCTGGTACCTGTTCAGGTTGTCCTGGATGGCGCTGTCCGGGGCATAGATCGGCCTGTTGCGGAACGCGATGCGCAGGCTGAAGTACACCGCGGCTGCCATGACGAGGAACGCGACGAGGAACAGGACGATCCGCGTCAGGTTCTCGGTCACGAAGACTTCGAGGAAGCCGAGCTGGTTGTACCAGAGCACGTCCGCGTAGACCTGTGACAGGTAGACGAAGGCGATGACGATCACCGCTACCACGATGAGGGTGGGTATCAGCGGACTGCGGCGCCTGCTGGTCGTTCCTGTTCCACGTGCTGGGCTCGGGCTACTGCCGAACGGACGGTCTGGTCCGGATGTCACATCTACCTCATCGTTAGCTGCTGCGGGTCACGCCGAGCGGTCGTCCACGCCGCTCCCGGCCGAGGGCGCGGGAGAGCGAGCGGTCAGGCCCTTCGTGGTTTCATTCTGCCCTGTCCACGTTCAGCCGGACCAATTAGGTTCCCGCCCCGGGCGGGGGGATCGGCGATCGTCACCGAACCGTGTCTTCCAGGGCGGTCGGGCGGGGCGTGCGTCGCACAGCGGACGGGTCAGCAGGCCGGCACATCGGATGCGTCGCCACCGCCGCCCAGCGTCTCGACGGCGTCCACGGCGTCGTCGAGCGTCTCGACCTTCACGACGGTCAGGCCGTCCGGGATGTTGCCGACGACCTCGTCGCAGTTGTCCGCGGGCGCGAGGAAGAAGTCGGCCCCGTTCGAGCGGGCCCCGATGAGCTTCTGGGCGATGCCGCCGATCGGACCGACGACGCCGGCGGAGTCGATCGTGCCGGTACCGGCGAAGTGCCTGCCGCCCGTGAGGTCCCCCTCGGTCAGGTTGTCGATGATCCCGAGCGCGAACATGGTCCCGGCCGAGGGACCACCCACGTTGTCGAGCTGGATGGACACGTCGAAGGGGAAGTCGAACGAGGAGGCGAGCAGGACGCCGAGCTGGTACGCGCCGTCGGCCGATTCCTTGGGCGTCACCGACACCTCTGTTTCCGCGCCGTCGCGGACGATGCCGAGGGTGGCCGCGGCACCGCCCGCCTCGGCCAGCGTGCTGCGGACGGTCTCGATGTCCTCGATCTCGCGCCCGTCGATGGTGCGCAGGATGTCCCCGACCTCGAGGATGCCCTCGGAGGCCGAGTCCTCCGAGAGCCCCGCGACGGACAGCTCCTCGGTGTAGTCGATCCCCTCGTGGGAGAGCGCGGCGGCGATCGCCGCTTCCTGCGACGACGTCATGGCGACGGCGTTCCGCTCCTGGACGTCGGAGGAGGTCGTGCCCTCCGGGTAGACCAGCTGCTCCGGCAGGACGTTCTCGTCGGGGTTCGCCCACGCGCGGAAGGTGTCGAAGACGTTCACCCGCCCGTTCGGGCCGCCGCTGACGAGGACGGTGGTGAGATCGAGCTCGCCCTCGGGCGGGAAGCTCTCCCTGCCGTCCACCGTGATGAGCGCCTTGCCGTCGATCTCCCCGATGGTGTTGAAGGTGGGGCCGGGGGATTCGATGATGTAGGGCGAGGGCAGCAGCACGGCGGCCGCACACAGGACGACGGCGAGGCTCCCCGAGACGGCCATGGCGCGGAAGCGCGGATCCCTCGGCCGGGCGGGTTCCCCGGGGCTGTACGTCTCGAAGTGGACAGGCTGCGTCACTGTGCTTCTCTCTGTAGGCGCGTGCCGTGCGACGGCGCGGTCAGCGCCTCCGGCTTACCCAGAGTAGACGCTCCCCGCCCCGTCGATCCGGGGAAAGGGCAGGGAATTCGCCGGACGGCCGTTCCCGGTGCCACCGGTCGCGGTCGGCGCCCGGGACGGGCTTTGCCCTCAGCGAACGGCCGACGGGCCGAAGGACACGCGCATCGCGATGCCGGTAGCGTGGTCTCAACAGCCGGCGGGAGCGGACCCCCTCCTGCCCGGACCCCGAGCGACTCCCCAGGACCGGTGGTATCGATGACCAACCCATCCAACCCCTCGAACGACGACGACACACCCCAGGACCCCCTGTCCGAGATGCTGGCGAAGATGTTCGGTGGCGGGGCAGGCGGCTTCGACCCCCAGGAGATCGCCAAGGCGGCAGGGCTGCCCTCCGATCCTGCGGCGATGGCGATGATGATGCAGCAGGTCCAGGCGATGTTCTCCGCACCGAGCGAGGGGCCCGTGAACTGGACGATGGCCCACGAGCAGGCGCGCCGGGTCGCGGCGTCGGACGAGGATCCCTCGGTCACCCCGCTCCAGCGCCGAAGCGTCGACGAGTCACTGAAACTCGCGGAGCTGTGGCTCGACCCCGTGACCGAGTTCCCCAGCACCGGGCAGCTCGGCCGGGCCTGGTCGCGCGCCGAATGGGTCGAGGCCACCATGGCCACCTGGCGGCGGCTCACCGAACCCGTGGCGACGAGCATCGCGAAGGCCCTCTCCGACGCGATCTCCAGCCAGCTGCCGGACGAGATGAAGTCCATGATGGGCATGATGGGCGGCCCCGCGTCGATGCTCCAGAACGTCGGCGGCGCGATGTTCGGGATGCAGCTCGGACAGGCCGTGGGGGCCCTGTCGAAGGACGTCGTCGGATCGACCGACATCGGTCTGCCCCTCGCCGACGGGCGGATGGCCCTCCTGCCGGCGAATGTCGCAGCGTTCGGTGCGGGGCTCGACATCCCGGAGCAGGAGGTCCAGCTGTTCCTCGCCGTGCGCGAGGCCGCCCACGTCCGGCTCTTCACGCACATCCCGTGGCTCACGGGCCACCTCCTCGGCAGCATCGAGCGCTACGCCCGGGGCATCCACATCGACATGGGCAAGATCGAGGAAGCCGCCCGCGACATCGATCCGACCAACCCCGAGAGCCTGCAGGGCGCCCTGTCGCACGGCGTGTTCATGCCCGAGAAGACCCCCGAGCAGGACGCCGCGCTCGTGCGCCTCGAGACCACCCTCGCCCTCGTGGAGGGCTGGGTGGACGAGATGACCGCCGCCGCGGCGGCGAACCTGCCCTCCGCCGGCGCCCTGCGCGAGATGCTCCGGCGCCGCCGGGCCACGGGCGGTCCGGCCGAGCACGCCTTCGCCTCCCTGGTGGGCCTCGAGCTGAGGCCGCGCAGGCTGCGCGACGCCGCGGCCCTGTGGTCCCTCCTCACCGAGGAGCGCGGGATCGAGGGGCGCGACGCCCTGTGGCAGCATCCGGACCTGCTGCCCACCGCCGAGGACCTCGACGACCCCGCCGGGTTCGCCGGGCGCCGTCGGCTGCTCGACTCCTCCGACGCCGACGTGGACGCCGCTCTCCAGCGGCTCCTGTCCGGGGGCTTCGACGAGGACGCCGCGGGCGAGCAGGACGGCGACGCCGCACCCGACGACGCAGCGGGCACCGGCTCCGGCGATGGTTCCGGCAGCGGTTCCGGCGATGGCAACGCCTCCGGCGACGATCCGCAGGACGACCAGCGGCCCTAGATCTCCCCGGGCGCTCCGGCGAGGTTGCGCTGCGCGGCGAAGGCGGCGCCGTCGAGGAAGGCCTTCGCGGTCTCGGTGTGCGGGTACGCGGTGAGCAGGTCCCAGAAGACGGCGTTGTGCGACGGCTCGATCAGGTGGGCCATCTCGTGCAGGATCACGTAGTCGACCACCCACTCCGGCATGCCCTGCAGCCTGTGGGAGAGGCGCACGGAGCGGTGCGCCGGCGTCGCGGAGGCCCATCGTGTGTTCTGGTTCGTCACCCAGCCGATCGTGGAGGGCACTCCCCTGCCGCCGAGGTACTGCCGGGCCAGTGCCCGGGCCCGTCGCTGCAGCGCGGCGACGGCTGCGTCGTCGTCGTGGGCCGGCGGCTCGAGGTACTTCGCGGACATCCGCTCCACCATGCGCTCCACCCACTGCCGCTCCTGGCTGGGCGAGAAATGGCCCGGGATGGAGACGCGCAGCACGCCGTCGCGGATGTCCGCGCTCACCGTGCGCTTCCGCCGGGCCGACCGTCTGACCTCGACCGGGAGCCGGGCGGGGTGCGGCGACCCGCCGGTCTCAGGCGGTGTCACCGATGATCCCCAGGACCGCCTCGCCGTACCGCTCGAGCTTCGAGGATCCGACGCCGGCGAGTTCGCCCAGCTCGTCCAGGGTCTGCGGCCGTGCCTCGGCGATGGCCACGAGCGTCGCATCCGTGAACACCACGAACGCGGGGACGTCCTTCTCCTTCGACTCCGCGAGCCGCCAGGCACGCAGCGCCTCGAACGTCTCCTCCTCGTAGGTTGCCGGGCAGTCGCTGCAGCGACCGATCTTGCGCTCGGCGCCCGAGAGGAGGGGCCGTTTGCACACCCGGCAGACCGCCGGCGCGGACGACTTGCGGCCGGCCTTCGCCCGTGGCTGGCGGAAGGACGCCTGGCCGGCGGTCGCGGGCCGCAGGGCATCGAGGAACCGCGAGGGCTTCCGGGTGGCGCGTCCCCCCGGGGAGCGTGACGTCGACCAGGACATCGACAGATGGATCCGGGCGCGTGTGATGCCCACGTAGAGCAGCCGCCGCTCCTCGTCGACCCCCTCCTGGGTGTCGGCGAACGAGATCGGCATGAGCCCCTCGCTCAGGCCCACGAGGAAGACGGCGTCCCACTCGAGGCCCTTCGCCGAGTGGAGGGACGCGAGGGTGACGCCCTGCACGGTCGGGGCGTGCTGCGCCGCGGCCCGTTCCTCGAGCTCGGCCACGAACGACTGCAGGGTGAACGCCTCGCCGCGGACCCGGCTGAGCTCGTCGGCGAGACCCACGAGGGCGGCCAGTGACTCCCACTTCTCGCGGACGGCGCCGGAGTTCTGGGGCGCGACGGACGTGTAGCCGAGGGACGCGAGGACGTCGCGGACCTGCTGGGGGACGTCGTCGTCGCCCTGGGTGCGCGCCGCGGCCCGGAGTTGCAGCAGCCCGTCGCGGACCTCGCGCCGCTGGAAGAACCGCTCGCCGCCGCGCAGCTGGTATCCGATGCCGGCACTCGCGAGCGCCTGCTCGTAGGCCTCGGACTGCCCGTTGGTGCGGTAGAGGATGGCGATCTCGCTCGCCTTGACGCCCTGGCCCAGCAGGATGCCGATGCGCCGGGCGCACTCGGCCGCCTCGGCGTCGTCGTCGGTGCATTCCGTGTACACCGGTTCGGGGCCGGCGGGGCGCTGCGCCACCAGCTCGAGCGGGGCCGACCAGGTCGTGTCCCCCGCGCGCCGGTCCACGTCGGTGCCCCGCGCGGCGAGCAGCGTGTTGGCGGCACGCACCACCTGGGGCGTGGAGCGGTAGTCCCGCACCAGCCGGACCACCTGCGCCCCCTCGTAGCGCTTGGTGAAGTCGAGGAGGTGGCGTGAGGTGGCCCCGGTGAAGGAGTAGATGGTCTGGCTGGCGTCACCCACGACGCACAGGTCGCGGCGCTCGCCGAGCCACAGGTCGAGCAGGCGCTGCTGGAGCGGGGAGACGTCCTGGTACTCGTCGACCACGAACTGGCGGTACTGCGCCCGCACCGTCGCCGCCACCTTCTCGTCCTCCTCGAGGATGGCGACCGTGGTCAGCAGGACGTCCTCGAAGTCGATGAGGTTGCGGTCGATCTTCAGGTCCTCGTAGGCGGAGAAGATCCGGGACACCGTGATGAGGTCCATGCCTGCCGGCTCGGCCCGGCCCGCGGCGGCCGCCGCGTAGGCGTCGGGGGTGAGCATCGAGACCTTGGCCCACTCGATCTCCGCGGCGACGTCGCGGATCGCGGCGCGGTCGGTCGACAGGCGCAGGCGGCGGGCCGATTCGGCGATCAGCTGGGCCTTGTGGTCCACGAGGGCGGGCAGGGGTCCGCCGACGGCCTGCGGCCAGAAGTACTGCAGCTGCCGGAGCGCTGCCGCGTGGAAGGTCCGCGCCTGGACCCCGCCGGCCCCGAGGTCGCGGAGCCGCGTGCGCATCTCGGCCGCGGCACGCGCCGTGAAGGTCACGGCGAGGACCTGCTGCGGCTTGTAGACGCCGGTGTGCACGCCGTACGCGATGCGGTGGGTGATGGCGCGGGTCTTGCCCGTGCCCGCTCCCGCGAGCACGCACAGCGGGCCGGACAGGGTGCTGGCGACCGTCCGCTGTTCGTCGTCGAGTCCCTCGAGGATGCTGTCCTCGAGCAGTTGTCCGGACACTAGGGACGCGCCTCCGATGGTTCCTCGTCCAGCGGCCCGCCGTACCACCGCTCGATCATGGCCCGCGCGATGGAGACACCGCCCGCCACGACGATCTTCTCGTCGCGCACCTCGGCGAAGAGCTGCTCCCGCGTGAACCATCGCAGCGACCGGATCTCCTCACGGTCGGGGACGGCGTCCGTGGTCGCGGCCCGCGCGGTGAAGCCGAGCATCAGGGACGACGGGAACGGCCAGGGCTGCGAGCCCAGGTATTCCGGGGACTGCACCTCGATCCCCGCCTCCTCCCCGACCTCACGGACGACGGCGGCCTCGAGGGACTCGCCGGGTTCGACGAACCCGGCGAGCGTCGAGTAGCGACCCTCGGGCCAGGCGACGGCGGAGCCGAGCAGGATGCGGTCGTCGTCGTCGATGACGGAGACGATGATGGCCGGGTCCGTGCGCGGGTAGTGCTCGGACCGGTCCCTGGGGCAGCGGCGCACCCATCCGGCGTGGCTCGGGACCGTGCCGGCGCCGCAGCGGGGGCAGTGGGTGTGGCTCGCGTGCCAGTTGGCCACCGCCGCTCCGGCCACGAAGAGGCCGGTATCGCGCGCGTCGAGCGATGCCGCGATGTCGCGGAGGCCGTGCCACTGGCCGTCGGGCGCGACGGCGGGGTCCTCCTCGTCGAGGACGGCCAGGACCACGCGCCGCCCGGCGTCGGCGAACCCCTCGTCGACGCGGCCCAAATACACGGTCAGCTCCGGGCGTTCCACGTCCCCGGCCGGAAGGAGGCGGAGGGCGCCCCCGACGACCGGCGCCTTCCCGTGGGCGAGCGGCAGGACCCGCGTCTCGGCGGACGCCCACAGCTCGTCGAGGAAGTGTTCGTCGGACCGGGCGTCGCCGTCCCGGTCCGCGCCGGCACGCGACAGTGGCAGCGATCCGAGGGGCGGGAGCACGAGGGTCCGGAGTGGATCGGTCATTGTTCCACGGTACGTTCTCGCACTCCCAAAACCCATTCTCGGGACCCCCGGTGCAGGAGTGGTGCGGCCCCCTACACCAGTGGTGCATCCGGCGACTCGCCGCGTTGCTGCAAGCGGGCGGCGCGGGAACGCCCTACGGTTGATCTTGTGAAACGGACACCCATGGAACTTGCAGCCATCGCCAGCGCCGCAGTACCTGGCCTCGCTCCGACCGGCGTCGCCGGCGCCCCCGACGACGCCGCGGACTTCGACTCCGCCCTGCTCGTCGACGATGCGGGGAAGCAGTGGAGGGTCCGCTCGCCCCGGCACGCGGAGGCGAGCATGCGCCTCGAGACCGAACTGCAGGCCCTGCGTGCCTTCACGCCCGCTGTTAAGGCGGAGTTGCCGTTCCTCATCCCGCACATGGCCGGCAGCGTCCGCCAGGGCGAGCTGAGCACGTTCGTGTATTCGCACCTGGCCGGTACCACCCGCCCGCTCGACGCCCTCACCGCCGGCGGACGCACGATGGCGCAGGAGCTCGGCCGCGTGATCGCCGCCATCCACGCGCTGCCCCCGGAGATGGTGCAACGGGCGGACCTGCCCGGCTACGAGGCCGACGAGTATCGCCAGCGCAAGCTGAACGAACTGGACCAGGCTGCGACCACCGGGAAGATCCCGTCCATCCTGCTGCGCCGCTGGGAGCATGCGCTCGAGGACGTCGCCCTCTGGCGGTTCAGCCCGACGGTGGTCCACGGGGACCTCCACGAGGACCACCTCCTCATCGCCGCCGGACGGGTCTCGGCGGTGACCGGCTGGACCGACCTGTGCGTCGGCGATCCCGCCGAGGACTTCGCCTGGCTGGCCGCGGCGGAGGACACCAGCTTCGTCGACGCGGTGTACGAGGCCTACGCGGCCGCCAGGGCCTCCGCCATCGATCCCCATCTGTCCCGACGCGCCGCGCTCGCCGCGGAGTTCGCCCTGGCGCAGTGGCTGGTCCGGGGGGTCGCCCTCGAGGACCCCGTCATGATCGACGAGGCGGAGGACATGCTCGCCACGCTCGAAGCCGACGTCGAGTCGATCGAACGCGAACAGCACGAGGCAGCGGAACGGGCCCGGCACGAGCACGAGCAGCGCCTCGAATGGGGTGACGACCTCGGCACGGACGCGGACGGTCCGTCCGGGTCCTCCGGCGGCGGGGATGCACCTGCCGACGGGTCCAGCCCCGGAGATGCAGCGCACAGCCCGGCCGGTGACACCCCCGGCCCCGCGAGCAGCGAGATCGGGCACACCGAGGCCGGCCGTTCCGGGACGGACCGGTCCGCGGCCGGGGAGAGCGCGGCGCACGAGCGCGCCGCCGACGACCAGGCCACCGACGGCCGGGACCCCTCCCGTCCGGAGGCCTCCCGTCACGACGGTCCGTCGGAGCATGCCGCGGACGGCGCCCAGGCGCCGGAGCGGACCGGCAGCCATGTCTTCGACCCGAAGGCCCCGGCGAACCGGGCGCACCGCCGCCCGACGCAGTCCGACGACGACCGGCACCAGGACCACGACACCCCCTCGGGGTCCTCGTTGGCGCATGCGCGCCTCGTGGCGGCGCGTCAGCGGCCTGCGACGACCTCGTCGAAGGTCACGGTGCTGAACGACTCGGAACCCGCTGCAGGGTCGCCTGACGACGTCGCCACGACCGCCCTGCCGATCGTGCAGCTGCGCCGCTGAACCTTCCGGACTGCCCGGCCGTCGCCCCCGAGGACCGCACGCGAGCACGCGCGCGAGCACCGGTCCGACGGACGCGGTCGACGGTCCGCCCGCAGGTGCCCGGTCCGGCGCTCACAGGCGTGAGGTGTCGGCCGCCCGGATGATTCTCTCGAGGTCGGCGGCGTCGGCGAGATCGTGGGGCCGGACCACCAGATTGTCGGCGACGTAGAAGAACGCGGCGCGCACCGTCTCGAGGGGCACCTCCTTCAGCCGTGACCACGCGAGCCGGTAGACCGCGAGCTGCACCGCCTTGGCGGCGCGCCGGTCAGGCGCCGGGGGCCGCCCCGTCTTCCAGTCGATCAGGTCCCAGCCGCCGTCGGCGTCACGGAACACGGCGTCGACCCGGCCCCGCACCACGATGCCGCCGATCTTCGTCTCGATGGGCGCCTCGATCGCCGCGGGCTCCCGGAGGGCCCACTCGGACCGCTCGAAGATCGCGGCCATGTCCGTCAGTCCCAGGGTCTCGTCGACGTGCGCGTCCGCGCCGCCGGGGTACTCGCCGAGATCGAGCATCCCGCCGGCCCCGTAGAACTCCTCGATCCAGGCATGGAACGCGGTACCCTTGCGGGCGGCCGACCCCGGCCGCCGTGGAAGCGGCCGCCGCAGTTGCTGCATGACCGCGGCGGGGTCCTCGCGCAGTTCGACCAGGGTCGACGCGGAGATGTGCGACGGCAGGGCCAGGGGCAGGCGTTCGCGCTCCCGGGCCTGCCGCGCGAGGGCGAGCCGGACCTCCCTGCTCCAGCGGCCCTCCGGCCCGGTCTCGGGGGTCGGGTCGGCGGCCTGCTCGAGGACCGCCTGCGCCGCGCGCTCCATGGACGGCCGCCGCACGCCGAGCGGGTCGAACGGCCACCGCGCCCGTTCCGGGCTCGCGTTCGCGGGATTCGCATCACCCTCCTCCCCCACGGGGAGCCAGTGCGGCAGGACGACGCCGGCCGCCCCGGCTTCGGCCAGCGCCACGAGGTCCGTCAGGTAGGACGACGGCGCCGAGGGTTTGGACCGCCCGCCACCCCACGCCGAGGACGTGCACACGAGGGCGTGCTTCGCGCGGGTGAAGGCCACGTAGGCGAGCCGCCGTTCCTCGCGTTCCGCGTGGGCGCGCGCCTCGTCGGTGAACTCCTTCTCGCTGGCCAGCCACTCCTTCTGGTCCTGCTGCTCCCAGTCCCACTGCGGCAGTTCGGGCGCGTCGCCGCGCAGCGGCCAGGGGATGGCGGAGTCGCCGCTGCTCCAGCGCGAGTCCTTGCCGCTCGGGAACGAGCCGTCGTTGAGGCCCGGCACGAAGACGACGTCCCATTCCAGGCCCTTCGACGCGTGCACGGTCAGGAGCTGGACCGCGTCACGACTGGCTTCGAGCTGTGTCACCGGCAGCCCGTCCTCCTCCTGGTCCGCGGCCTCGAGCCAGGCGAGGAACGCCGGGAGGTCGACGCGCTCCGCGGTGGACACGAAGCCGGCGACGGCCTCGGTGAAGGCGTCGAGGTTGCGGCGCGCCTCATGGATGCTCACACCCGGCTTCGCGGCCACCTCGATGTCCAGCAGGATGGTGCGCTCGACCTCGCCGATCATGCTGCCCAGGTCGTCGCCCACGAAGCTCCGGAGTCCGCGCAGTTCATGACGCAGCAGATCGAGCCGCTGCCGGGCAGCACCGCTCAGGGTCCTCCCGGCCGACGACACCCAGTCCGGTGGCGGGAGGTAGTCGACGGCCTCGACCAGGCTCCCCGCCTCGGCCAGGTCGGGGGCCACGACGGCGTCCCGGGCCTGCTCGCGATCGAGCCCACCGTCGGGATCGCCGTCCGGGCCACCATCGGGACCACCGGGACCAGCGGAGGACCGGCTGCCGCGGCGGAACATGGCCTCGCGCGTCCGGGCGAGCTGCCGGGACCAGTCCCCGAGTGCCATCAGGTCCGCAGGGCCGAGCCGCCACCGCGCGCCGGACAGCAGCCGCAGCATCGAGTCCGAGCGGTCCGGGTCGCCGAGGACCCTCAGGGTGGCGAGCAGGTCGACGATCTCGGGGGTGCGCAGCAGTCCGCCGAGACCGACGACCTGCACGGGGATGCCGGCGCGCTCCAGCTCGCGCCGGATCGGCTCGAATTGTTTGCGGCCGCGGCACAGCACCGCCATCGTGGGGCGGAGCGGCGACCCGTCGTCGTCGACCTCGAAGCTGCGCCGGCGCTGCCTCAGGACCTCACGGGCCACGGCCTCGGCCTCGCTGGGTGCCGGGGCGGACGGCGCAGGCCGGCCGGATGCCCCGGAGACGTCCGGGACCTCACCGGCGGGCCCACCGGGGCCATCGACGGCCCTGGGGCCGACGTCGGAGCCGGCCGCGGGCGCATCCGTGAGGAACCGACCGAGCAGGACCTCCCCGAGCGGCGCTCCCGGCCGTGCCACGAGGCCGGGGACCTGCTGGACCACGGTGTTCCGGAGCCAGGGTGCGGGCACGTTGAGCGGAGCCGAGACGGTGTTCGCGGCCTCGAGGATGGACGTCGAGTTGCGCCAGGCCACTGACAGGTGTGCCACCTCCGACGGCGCCCGGCCCTCGGGGGTCACCCTCGGGAACGCGGTCCGGAAGGTGCCGAGCTGTCCTGCAGAGGCTCCCCGGAATCCGTAGATGGACTGGTGGGGGTCGCCGACGGCCGTCACGGAGCGCCCGTCGGCGAACAACCGCGAGAACAGGACCATCTGGGCATGCGAGGTGTCCTGGAACTCGTCGAGCAGCACCACCCGGTACTTCTCGCGCTCCATCGCGCCGGCCTCCGGGATGTCACGGGCGATCCGCGCCGCGAGGGAGACGAGGTCGCCGAAGTCGAGCTGCCGGCGCGCGAGCTTCGCGGCGGCGTAGTCCTCGGCGAGCTCGGTGACGGTGACGCGGGTGCGCAGCTTGTCCAGCAGGTCCTGGACCTTCTGCGTCGCGGCCCTGCTCGATCCCGCGACGTAGGACCGGGCTGCCACGTGCTCGATGTGGCGGCGGAGCTCGTTCCGGACCGTCGCCGGGCTGACCAGGTGTTCGGCGCACTCCCCCGCCATGTCGAGCACCGCCTTCACGAGCGTGCTCTTGGCGGCCGTGAAGTGTTCCCAGTCGCCGTCGTAGGCCTCGACGACGGCGTGCGCGAGCTGCCACGACTGCGCGGTACCGAGCATCACCGAGTCACGCTCCACACCGATCCGCAGCCCGTAGTCCTGGACGATCCCGTTCGCGAAGGAGTGGTAGGTCGAGATGGCCGGATCGAGCCGGTCGAGTGCGTCCCCGCCGGAGGACGCGGGGGCGTCCTGCGCGAGCGCGGCATAGAGCTGGACCAGCCGCTGCCGGACCCTCGACGCGAGTTCCCCGGCGGCCTTGCGGGTGAAGGTGACGCCGAGGACCTGCTCGGGGCGCACGAGGTCGTTGGCCACGAGCCAGACGACGCGGTCCGCCATGGTCTTGGTCTTCCCGGAGCCCGCGCCGGCGATGACGAGCAGCGGCTCGAGGGGGGCCTCGATGACGCGTGCCTGGTCGTCGGTCGGGTACTGGACGGGGGCGTCCGGGTCCGTGTGCAGCAGCTCGGCCAGCCGCCGGGCCGAGTACCGTGCTGCCGGCTGTGCAGGGGCCACTACTGCGTCACCTGCTTTCCTTCTTCGCACAGGGGGCACACCTCGGGCAGGCGGCACCCGCTGCCGCCGAAACCCGACCGGCGGGGGTCGTGGATGGTGTCGAACGTGGCCGCGGACATCAGCGCGGCGGCGTCCTCGATCATCGTCCTCGCCCAGGTGTCCTCCGGACCCACCGGCGGCTGCACCTGCACCGCGACCCCCTTGGCCTTCGTACCGAGCTGGACCAGCGCCGCTCCCCCGGGCGCGGTGAGGCCGGCCTCCACGGTGCCTTCCTCCTGGCCGCCGAGCTGCGCGCCCGCGGCGAGGGCCGTCTGGTAGGCGGCGAGTTGGGGGTGACGCGGGATGTCCGCTCCCGCCGGCGTGCTCTTGCCCGTCTTCAGGTCCACGACGACGAAGCGGCCCTCGGCATCGAGCTCCAGGCGGTCGATCTGCCCGCGGAGCCGCACGAGCCGCTCGGCGTCCGCGAGGTGGACCTCGAGGTCCACCGCGAAGTCCACCTCCGTGGCCAGCAGGCTCCGTCCGTCCTTCCGCATGGAAAGCACGTAGGCGGCGAGCTTCCGCACCATGGTCTCGGCGCGCCGGAAGTCGGACCGCCCTTCCCAGGTGTCCTTGATCCCGAGCTGCGGCCAGCGCCGTTCGAGCTCCCGCACGTACTCGTTGCCCGTGGCTTCCGGCAGGTCCTGGGCGATCTGGTGGACGAGTGTGCCGAGGGACCGGGCGAAATCGGTGGTCCGCTCCCCGCCGGCCGCGGAGACGAACCAGCTCAGCGGTGAGGAGAGCACCGACTCGACCTTGGAGGGCGAGACGGGGATCGGCTGTTCCGCGGGTACCACCGGGTCCTCGCTGGTCATGCCGAGCACACCCCACCACTGGGCGGGATGGGCGCCCGGTACGGGCGGCTCCAGCACCGCCATCCGTCCGAGGTGCTGCGCCGCCTCCCGGGACAGGGCAGGGCCGGCCTGCGGGTCCTGCGCGAACTTCCGCAGCTCGGCGACGAGCGCGCGGAGGGTGACGGGGCGCAGGACCTCGGTCCGCGGCCGCACCGGGGTCCCGGGCGGCAGGGGGTCGAGCACGTCGAGGAACGGGGAGGGCTGCTCGTCCTGGGAGGCGACGGCGCAGACCACCAGCTCATGGGTCGCCCGGGAAACGGCGAGCGAGAATGTCCGCAGCTCGTCGAAGCGGATGTCCTGCAGCAGGGACACCGGGTCGCGGTTGCTGCGGAACGATTCCCCGTAGTCGAGCAGGGCCCGCAGCTCGCCGGAGCCGAGCAGTTCACCGCGCAGCCGGAGGTTCGGCCACACGCCGTCCTGCACGCCCGCCACGATCACGAAGGGCCAGTGCCGGCCGGCGGCGCTCGCGGGCGTGAGCACCGACACGGACGCCTGGCGTGCGGTGCGCGTCGTCAGCGTGTCCATGGGGATGTCCTGGCTGAGGACGTAGTCCAGGAACAGTTCCGGGTCCGCACCGGGCATCTGCTCCACGAAGCGCTCCGCGGTGTGGAACAGGGCCATCATGGCGTCCAGGTCGCGATCGGCGCGGCTCGAGGACGGCCCTTCGGACAGGGCGGCGGCCGACCACTGCTGCGCGAGCCCGGATGCGGACCAGAGCGCCCACAGGACGGTCTCGGGATCGCGTGCCGGGTCGGCGGCGGCTGACCGTCCCGCCTCCAGCATGCGGGCCAGACGCCGGACCGGCGCGCCCTCGGACGGTAGGGCGGCGATCTGCTCGGGGGCGGAGAACAGGGCGGCGATGAGCTCGTCGCTCGTGCGCCCCCCGCCCTCCTGCAGCTCGGTCCGGCGCAGGATCTGGCGCAGGCGCCGCAGGTCCAGGCTCCCGGCGCCGCCGATCCGCGACGTGAGCAGGGAGATGCACAACTCCGTGTCGAGCTCGGCGCGGCCCACGACGACGGCGAAGAGGTCGAGCAGGGGCCGCACGGCCGGTTCCTCCCGGATGGCGGTCTCCGCGGCCGGGACATTCACCGCGATGCCCTGCGCCGTGAGGAACCGCTGCACCGCGGACACCTGCGCCCCGTTGCGGACGATCACGGCGATGTCGTCGAGGCTGCGCTCCCCGAACAGGTGCGCCTCGAGCACGCGCTGGGTGATGAACCGCTGTTCGTGGAACGCGCTGTCGAGGACGTGGGCGGACAGGGCCGGCCCGTCCGCCGGCGCGCCGTCCTCCGAGCCGTCCTCCGGGGAGCCTGTCGGCCGGGCGTCCCGCGCACCGGAGGCGGGAGGACCCTCCACCTGCCGGTAGGCGGTGCTGATGCCGGGGGTCGCGATGCGGGCGGCGACGTTGCCCCAGGCCCCGGCGAGCGGGCCCCGCAGGGTCAGCGATCCGGGCAGGGTCACCGTGGTCAGGCCGCCGCGGCGGAAGAGGGTGGACAGGCGTCCGGTGAGCTCGGGGCGCGCGCCGCGGAACCCCTGCGCCACCGTGTCGGGGCAGGAGGTGATCACGACGTCGTTGCCTGCCGCGATGAGCCCCAGCAGGGCGTGCACCGCGGGGTTCGCCTCCTGGTAGTCGTCGACGAGGATCAGCTGCAGGCGCGCCCGCTCCCGGTCGAGGAAGTCCCGGTCCGTCTCGAGGATCTCGCGGGCGGCGGTGAGGATCCCGGCCGGGTCGAAGGCCTCGGGCATGCGGAGGTCCAGGACGTCGCGGTACTCGCGGTAGAGCGCGGCCGCCGCGACCCAGTCCGGGCGGTCGAACCGCTCACCCCAGGCCGAGAGCTCCTCCGCGGACACCCCGTACTCGCTCACGCGGTCGAAGAGGTCACGGATCTCCTGCCGGAACCCGCGCGTCGGCAGGGCGAGGGCGAGGCCGGCCGGCCAGTCCAGCGCCGGCGCGCCGTCGCGCCCGTGTCCGGAGAGGAGCTCCTTGATGATGAGGTCCTGCTCGGCGCCGGAGAGCAGCCTCGGCGCACGGGTGATGGCGGGGGTGCGCCCCTCGGACCGGGCCCGCCGGATGAGGTCGAAGGCGTAGGACGCCCACGTGCGCGCGGGAGCCGTGCTGATGCTGCGGTCCAGCTTGGCGGTCAGCTCGTCCCGGAGGCGCGTCGAGGCCGCCCGGGTGGGTCCGAGGAGGAGCAGTCCCTCCGGCGCCACGGCACCCGCACCGATCCGCGCGACGGCGAGGTCGGTGAGCAGGGAGGACTTGCCGCTGCCCGGGGCTCCGAGGACCAGCACCTGGCCGGTGACGTCCGCGAGCGACCGCAGCACGGCGTCGTAGCCCTCCGCGGGAGTCGTGGCGACCGTCCCGTCGCCGGGGGCTGCCGGTGGGGCGTCAGGGAGGGTACTGGTCATGCATCAAGACCATCACACGCCACGGACAAACAGCGGTATCGCAACGGGCCTCCCACGTCACAGCCCGGCGCGTCGCAGGGGCGCGCCGGCGTCGTCGAGGAGGGCCTGTTCCTCCGCCGTCGGCCACCAGCGGGCGGAGCGCAGGTCCACGCGGTACTCGCCGGGCCGGGTGCTCCCCGGCGGCACGGAGAGCGGGGTGCCCTCGGCGTCGTAGTGTGCGCGGGCCCGCAGGGCCAAGCCGCGCGGCGGGTGGCCGCCGGCGCGCAGGACGCGCCACCAGGGGACGCCCGGGAGGCTGCGGGAGAGCGCCCTGCCGACCTGGCGGGGCCCGCCGCGGTCGAGGAGTTCGGCGATGTCCCCGTAGGTCAGCACCTTGCCGGCGGGGATGAGCGCGGCCACGGTGAGGACGGCGTCGCAGTAGTCGTCGGGATCGGCGCCGGGTACGACGGCGGGGCCCGGGCCGGGCTGATCCGCACCGAGGCCCTCGCCGGCGGCTCGTCGCTCCATGCGCTCCACCCTAGCCCGGCCGGCCCGGGCGGAGGAGCCGGGCCGGCCGGCGGCGTCCGTGGGACGACTGACCCATTTGGTCGGAGCCCGCCCGTACGGTGGTGCCATGACGAGCTGGCATGAGGGTCCGCGGGCCGGGTTCGACCTCGAGACGACGGGGCGGGATCCGCTGACCGCGCGTGTCGTCACCGCGACGATCGTCGTCGTCGACGGGGACGGCGAGGTGCTCGAGCACCATGAGTGGCTGGCCGATCCGGGCGTCGACATCCCGGAGGGCGCCGCGGCGATCCACGGCGTCACGACGGCGCACGCGCAGGCGCACGGCCTGCCCGCCGCGGAGGTCGTCCATGGGATCTCCGCCGTCCTGACGCGCCTGTTCGGGGACGGTGTCCCGGTGCTGGCCTTCAACGCCCGCTACGACTTCACGGTGCTGGCGCAGGAGGGGCGCCGCCACGCGGTCCCGGTCCCGCTGCCCTCGCCCGTGATCGATCCGTACCTCATGGACAAGCAGGCGGACCGGTACCGTCGCGGCAAGCGGACCCTGACGGCCGTGTGCGAGCACTACGCGATCCCGTTCGAGAACGCGCACACCTCTGCGGCGGACGTCCTCGCGACGCTGCGGGTCGGCACGGTGCTCGCCGAGCGCTTCGCGTTCCTCCGCCGTCCCGCCCCGGACCTGCATGCCTCGCTCGTCGTGTGGGCCGACCGGCAGGCGGCGAACTTCGAGGAGTACCTGCGCCGGACCGAGCCCGACGCCGTCATCGAGCGGGCCTGGCCCGTCGTCGGCTGCCCGCCCGAGCGGCAGGACGAGCGGCAGGACGACGCCCGGCTGCGGCCGGTCGCCTCCGCGCCCTGAGGTGGACGGGACGCGCTAGTCGACCGGCACGGCCGCCGCTGCCGCCCGGGCCGCCGCCGGGAGGGCTGCGTGGATGCGCTCCATCGCGGCGTCGTCGTGCGCCGAGGAGAGGAACCACGCCTCGTACACGGACGGCGGGAGGTACACGCCAGAGTCGAGCATGGAGTGGAAGAAGGGCCCGTAGCGGAACGCGTCCTGGCCCGTCGCGTCGGCATAGTTCCGGACACCGTGCTCGGCGGTGCCGAAGGCGACGCTGAAGAGGTTCCCCGCCCGCTGGATGGAGTGGTCCACACCGGCCTTCGTGAGCTCCGCCGTGAGGGCCTCACTGACCTCGAGCGAGCGCGCGTCGACGTGCCGGTAGACATCGTCCGTCGCCGCCGTGAGGGTCGCGACGCCCGCCGCCATGGCGATGGGGTTCCCCGACAGCGTGCCCGCCTGGTAGACCGGACCGATCGGCGCGAGATAGTTCATCACCTCGGCGCGACCCCCGAGCGCCGCGGCCGGGATGCCGCCGCCGATGACCTTCCCGAAGGTCAGCAGGTCCGGCGTCCACGGGTGCTCGGCGTCGTCGGCACCGCCCGTGAGCTTCCAGTAGCCGCCCGGGTGGGTGCGGAACCCGGTCATGACCTCGTCGACGATGAACAGCGCGCCGTGCTCGGACGTGATGCGGCTGAGGAAGGCGTTGAAGCCCGGTGCCGGGGCCACGACGCCCATGTTCGCGGGAGCGGCTTCCGTGATGACGGCGGCGATGTGTTCGCCGTGCGTGCGGAAGGCCTCCTCGACGGCCTCGACGTCGTTGTACGGCAGCACGAGCGTCTCCGCCGTCGTCGCCTCCGTGACGCCGGCCGAGCCCGGCAGCGCCAGGGTGGCGACACCGGATCCGGCGGCCGCGAGGAGGCTGTCCACGTGCCCGTGGTAGCAGCCTGCGAACTTGACGATCAGGTTCCGCGAGGTGAAGCCGCGGGCGAGCCGGACGGCGGTCATGGTCGCCTCGGTCCCGGTGGACACCATGCGCAGCAGTTCCACGGCGGGCACGCGCTCCCGGACGAGCTGCGCGAGGTCGGCCTCGGCGGGCGTCGAGGCGCCGAAGGTGAGGCCGTGGTCGACGGCGCGGTGCACGGCCGCGATGACGTCGGGATGCGAGTGGCCGAGCAGGGCCGGGCCCCAGGAGCAGACGAGGTCCACGTACTGCTTGCCGTCGGCGTCGGTGACGTAGGCGCCGTGCGCGTCCACGAGGAAGCGCGGGGTCCCGCCGACCGAGCCGAAGGCACGGACGGGTGAGTTCACCCCTCCGGGCATGAGCGCGCGGGCGCGCTCGTAGAGGTCGTCGGATGTGCTCGCTGGTGTCGCTGCGGTGGTCATCGGTGCGGTTCCTTCGCTGTGGGAGTTCAGTGGGCGGGCTCGTCGAGCCAGAGCGCGAGCTCCGAGGCCCAGTAGGTCAGGATCATCTGCGCCCCGGCGCGCTTGATCCCGAGGACGGATTCCTCGATGGCGCGGCGGCGGTCGATCCAGCCGTTGGCGGCCGCCGCCTCGATCATCGCGTACTCCCCCGAGATCTGGTACGCCGCGACGGGGACCGGCGACATGGCGGCGACGTCGGCGAGGACGTCCAGGTAGCTCATGGCCGGCTTGACCATCACCATGTCGGCGCCCTCCTCGATGTCGAGCTCGACCTCGAGGATCGCTTCGCGGCGGTTCGACGCATCCATCTGGTAGGTCCTGCGGTCGCCGACGAGCTGGGAGTCGACCGCCTCGCGGAAGGGCCCGTAGAACGCGGAGGCGTACTTGGCGGCGTAGGCGAGCACCACGGTGTCCTGGTGCCCGGCCTCGTCCAGCGCCTGGCGGATGACGGCGACCTGGCCGTCCATCATGCCGGAGGGTCCGAGCACGTGCGCGCCGGCCCGGGCCTGCTCCACGGCCATCTGGGCGTACAGCGCGAGCGTCGCGTCGTTGTCCACTGTGCCGTCGCCGGCGAGGACGCCGCAGTGCCCGTGGTCGGTGAACTCGTCCAGGCAGACGTCGCTCATGACGACCAGGGAGTCGCCCACCTCGGAGCGGACGTCCGCGATCGCGCGGTTGAGGACGCCGTCCGGATCGAGACCCGCGCTGCCCGTCGCGTCGCGGTGCTCGGGAATGCCGAACAGCATGATGCCGCCCACGCCGCGCTCGACGGCCTCGGCGGCCGCCCGCTTCAGGGACTCCGTGGTGTGCTGCACGACGCCGGGCATGGAGAGGATGGGCGAGGGCTCGCGCAGACCCTCCCGGATGAACGCCGGCAGGATCAGCTCGGAGGGATGGACGCGGTACTCGGCCACCATGCGCCGCAGGGCGGGGGTCGAGCGCAGCCTCCGGGGCCGGTGCTGGGGGAAACTCATGGCTGATCTCCGTTCGATGGTGCGACGTGCAGGAGGGAGGCGTCGTCCTGGGCGAGGGCATCCGCTGCCGCCCGGGCGATCCCCTGCGGGGTGGGTTCGGCGGCCGTGGCTGCCGGCGCCCAGCCTTCGGACCGGAGCGCGCCGGCCGTGGTACGGCCGATGGCGACGGACCGGAAGGACAACGGACCGGCGTCCAGCCTGTCACGGAACTGGCGGACGGTGCTCGGGGCGGTGAAGACGACGGCGGGCCGGACACCGCCGGAGGCGAGATCCAGGAGGTCGTCGAGGGACAGCACGGGCGGCCTCGGACCGTCCTCCTCGATCCCGGGGACGCGCCGCGTCGGGGACGCCGGGTAGGCCACCGTGCGGTAGGCCTCGACGCGGTGGACGGTCCGGCCCGCCGCCGCGAGCCCGGCCCGGAGGTCGTCCGGCGCGAGGTCCGCCTGGGGCAGGAGCACCGCGCCGGCGCCGGACGGGAACGCCGTCAGGAGGCCGGCCGAGGACGCCTCCCCGGGCATGAGGTCGACGGCGACGCCGGCCTCGGCGAGCGCCCGCGCGGTCGCGGTGCCCACCGCGGCCACGCGCGCTCCCCCGCGCCGCACGAGGGCGGCGAGCGGTGCACCGTCCGCGCCCGGGAGCAGGGCGAGGGCCTGGACGGCGTTGGCACTGGTGACGACCAGCCACCCGTACGCGCCCTGCCCGAGGGCCGCCAGCGCGCGGGCGACGGCGTCGGTGTCGGTCGGCAGCTCCGTGTCCGTGAGCGGCAGCGCGTAGGGTGTCATGCCGCCGGCACGGAGGGCGTCGGCGATCCGGACCGTCCGGGCCGGGTGCCGGAGCACGACCACGGGCCGGCCCCCCGCACGGCTTCCCACGCGTGCCTAGCCGTTCAGGGGCGCGACGTCGGCCGCGCCCGCCGCGAGCAGCTCCTCGGCGAGTTCGAGACCGAGCTGCGCGGCGGCGACCGCGTCGGTGGCGGGCGCCGCCCGGGTCAGGCGGATCATCGACCGGCCGTCCGTGCTGCACACCACGGCTTCGAGGGCGAGGGTGTCCCCCTGCAGCCGGGCCAGCGCGCCGATGGGCGCCGCGCAGCCCGCTTCGAGCTGCAGGAGGACGGCACGCTCGGCCGTCACCGCGAGCCGTGTGGGCAGATGGTCGTAGGCGGCCAGCGCGTCCCGCACCCCGGGGGTCGCCTCGCTCTCACGGCACTCGATCGCGAGGGCGCCCTGGCCCGCGGCGGGCAGCATGACGTCGGGGTCGATCAGCTCGGTGATCGCGGCCTCGCGCCCGAGCCGCCGCAGTCCCGCCGCGGCGAGGACGACGGCGTCGAGGTCGCCGGGCGCTCCGGGGACGAGCCCGGCGACGCGGCCGAGCCGGGTGTCCACGTTGCCGCGGATGTCCACGACCTCGATCCCGGGGCGCGCGGAGCGAAGCTGGGCAGCACGCCGCGGGGACCCCGTCCCCACGCGTGCGCCGTCAGGCAGTGTCGCCAGGGTGAGGCCGTCCCGGGCACAGAGGGCGTCGCGGACGTCCTCCCGCTCCGGCACGGACGCCACGACCAGCCCGGGGGCGGGCAGGGTGGGGAGGTCCTTGAGCGAATGCACCGCCACGTCGCACCGCTCCTCGAGGAGGGCGTCGCGGAGGGCGGCGACGAACACGCCGGTGCCGCCGATCTGCGAGAGCGAGCCCTTGAGGACGTCCCCCTCGGTGCGGACCCGCACGAGCTCGTACGGCAGGCGGGCGAGTTCGGAGACGCGCTCCGCCACCGTCGTCGTCTGCGTCATCGCCAGGGCGCTGCCCCGCGTACCGACCCTGATGCCTGCGCTCATTCCGTACCGGGGTTGGGCAGCGGAGTGCCCACGGTCGAGTCGACCGCGGCGACGGTCGGCTTCTCCCCGCGGCGGTTCGCGCAGCAGTTCGGGCGGCACACGTCGAACCAGGGGCCGAGCGCCGTCGTGGACGGCCGGTCGGCGATGTTGTGGTCGACGGTGCGCTCGAGGATGAGGTCCACGAGCCCCTCGACGAACTTCCGGTGGGTGCCCGGCGTGGGCACGCGGTCGGCGACGATCCCCAGCTCGCCGCAGGTCTCCAGCGCCTCGGTGTCGAGGTCCCAGGCGACCTCCATGTGGTCGGAGACGAAGCCGAGGGGCACGATCACGACGCCGCGCGTGCCGGCCTCGTGGCGGTCACGGAGGGCGTCGCTGATGTCCGGCTCGAGCCACGGGATGTGCGGGGCTCCCGACCGGGACTGGTAGACGAGGGACCACTCGACGCCGGCGGCCTCGGAGATGCGGTCCAGGACGGCCTGCGCGGTCGCGAGGTGCTGCGCCACGTAGGCCCCCTCCTCGTAGGCCGGCCCGCCGTCGCCGCGGCGGGGTCCGGCGGCCTCGGCATCACCCATGGGGATGGAGTGGGTGGAGAACATGATGTGGACGGGCGCGTCCGGAGTGCCCTGCCCGGCCAGCCCGGCGCGGACCTTGGCCAGGCCCTCGGTCACACCCTCCACGAACGGCTCCACGAAGCCCGGATGGTCGAAGTACTGGCGGACCTTGTCCACTTCGAGCCGGCCCTCCAGCCCGGTCTTCACGAGCGCCATGCCGAGGTCCTCGCGGTACTGGCGGCAGCTCGAGTAGCAGGAGTAGGCGCTCGTGGTCACGGCGAGCACCCTGCGGTGCCCGGCGTCGTAGGCCTCCTGCAGGGTGTCGGCGATGAAGGGCTCCCAGTTGCGGTTGCCCCAGAAGACCGGCAGGTCGATACCGCGACGGCGGAGCTCGGCCTCCATGGCGGCCCGGAGGGCACGGTTCTGGCTGTTGATGGGGCTCACGCCGCCGAACGCGCGGTAGTGGTGCGAGACCTCCTCGAGACGCTCGTCGGGGATGCCGCGGCCGCGGGTCACGTTCCGCAGGAAGGGGATGACGTCGTCCTGGCCCTCCGGTCCGCCGAAGGAGGCGAGCACGACGGCGTCGTAGGCCTTCGGGGCCATCCGCCCGTTCCCGTCGACCCCGTCGAGGGGGTTGAATGCCTGTGTCGTCACTGGAGCACCTCTGCAATCTCGTCGTGGCTGATCCGCCGGCCGGTGTAGAACGGCACTTCTTCGCGGACGTGGCGCCGCGCTTCGGTCTCCCGGAGGTACCGCATGAGGTCCACGAGGTCCACGAGCTCGGGAGCTTCGAGTGCCAGGATCCATTCGTAGTCGTTGAGTGCGAAGGATGACACCGTGTTGGAGATCACCTGCGGGTACTTCCGCCCCTTCAGTCCGTGGTCCATGAGCATCTGCCGGCGCTCGTCCGTCGGCAGGATGTACCACTCGTAGGAACGCACGAACGGGTACACGCAGACCCATTCGGCCGGTGCGACCCCGCGGGAGAACGCCGGGCTGTGGGACTTGGAGAACTCGGCGTCGCGGTGGACGCCCATCGCCGACCACGCGACGGTGGTCGCGGCCAGGGCGTCGGTGCGGCGCAGCGTGCGGACGGCGGCCTGGAGGTCCTCCGGGCGGGGTCCGTGCAGCCAGACCATCACGTCCGCGTCCGCGCGCATGCCCGAGACGTCGTAGAACCCGCGGAGCACGACGCCGTCCCGCTCGAGGGCGGAGAGGGCCTCCGCCAGGGGCTGCGCGCCCGGGGCCGTGGCCGCGGTTCCGCGCTTGAAGACGGTCCAGAGGGTGTAGAACAGCTCCTCCGGGGCGTCGGCGCCCTCGGTGGTCGGCTGGGGAGCGTGGGCGGGAGTGCTACCGGAGGGCTCAGTCATGGTACTAGTCTGCCCCTGCCCGCAGGTGAACCGAAATCAGTTTCTTCTACGGGAAGTAGAAGAGATGAAGCTCACATCGGGTGTGTCCGGTCGCTCCCCGCGAGGGCGTCCGCGAGCGCGTCGGCACGGGCGCGGGCGTCGTCGATCACGGCGACGAGCCCCGTCCCGGCGAGCCAGCCGCCGGTCACGGCGAGGGACGCGGACTGCTCCGCGACGAGGGCCCGGATGCGCGCGACGCGATCCCGGTGCCCCACGGAGGCGTGGGGCAGGGCGCCGGCCCAGCGCACCACGTCCCAGTCGAGCACGTCGGCCTCCCCGATGGGCACGCCGAGCAGCGTCGAGGCGTCGGCGAGGGCGTGGCGGAAGAGGTCGTCGTCGGGAGTCGCGAGCCCGACGGCGGTGGGCTCGTCCCCGGCGCGGCCGAAGGACAGCCGGATGACGTGGGAGCCGGGCCCGGCCTCGTCCCGGAGCCACGCCCACTTGGCCGTGGCATGGGTGAGCGCCTTCGCCGTGACGCCGGCGACCCCGCGCGCGACGAGCACCCCGGTGCCCCGGGGCCGGGCGTCGAGTTCCGGCACGTCGACGATCAGGGTGACGAGGGCGACGCCGGGCACGGGGTCGGGCCGCTCCTCCGCGAGGGCGGGCAGCGCCGGGGCGAGGAGATCGACCGCTCCCCTGCCTTCGGTGGCCACGAGTACGGCGTCGGCGGGCAGTCGGCGCGTGAGGCCCGAGTGTTCCGTCGTCACCGTCCACCCGTCACCCGAGCGGGCGAGACCCCCGACGTGCTCGTTGGTCCGCAGGTCCGCGCCGTCCTCCCGGAGCCGGCGGACGAGGGCGTCGCGGAGCTGGGCGATGCCGCCGACGAGGCCGCCCACGGCGGCACCCGCGGGAGCGGCCTGGCGCAGGGCGCCGGCCGCGGCACCGAGGGAACCCAGGCGGCCCATGGTCGAACGCAGCCCCGGCGCCACGGAGTCGACGTCGAGGTCGTCGGGGTCGGCGGAGAACACCCCACCCGCGACGGGCGCCACCAGGCGGGTGAGGACGTCCTCCCCCATCCTGCTCCGGACGAGTTCGCCGAGGCTGACCCGAGGGCGTGTCGCGAGGGGACCGACCGGCAGCACCCTGTCCAGGGCCGCGCGGAGGGAACCCGCACGGCCGAGGATCGCGCTGATCGCGGGATCGGAGGGGTCCGCGGGGATACCGAGGATGCCGGAGTTCGGCAGCGGCTGCGCGGCCGCACGCAGGTCCGCTCCGGGCAGTTGCACCCAGGCTCCCGTGGCATCGGGGGCGACGATCCGGTCACCCAGCCCGAGCTCGCCGGCGAGCGCGGGCACCGTGGCGGACCGGGTGGAGAACGATTCGGCGCCGCTGTCGAGCCGGAACCCGCCGAGGGTACGGCTGTCCACCGTGCCGCCGAACCGGTCCGACCGCTCGAGGACCACCACGCGCAGCCCCCGCTGCAGGAGCGTCCGCGCCGCGACGAGGCCGGCCATGCCGCCGCCGACCACGACGACCGTCCGCGGGCGGGTGCGCCCGGACGGGGCGGGCGTCTCCTCCGCGGCGACCCCGCCCTGTCCCGCCGCCCTCGCCACCGCTATGGCTCCACGGAATGGATCAGGTCCACCACGCGTGTCAGGACGTCGGGGTCCGTCTCCGGCGGGACGCCGTGCCCGAGGTTCACCACGTGCCCGGGCGCCGACGCGCCGGCCGCGAGGACGTCGCGGACGTGCTGCTCGAGGACGGGCCAGGGGGCGGGCAGGAGGGCCGGATCGATGTTGCCCTGGAGGGGCACGGTCCCGCCGAGGCGGCGGTTCGCCTCGTCGAGGGGCAGCCGGTAGTCGACGCCGATGACGTCGACCCCGACCTCGTGCATCGCCACGAGCAGCTCGGAGGTGCCGGTGCCGAAGTGGATCAGCGGCGCGCCGAGGCCCCGCACGTGGTCCAGGGCCCGGCGGGAGGCCGGCGCCACATGCCGGCGGTAGTCCGCAAGGCCGAGGGACCCGGCCCACGAGTCGAACAGCTGGGCGGCACTGGCGCCTGCGTCCAGCTGGGCGCGCAGGAACATCCCCGAGGCGTCCGCCGCCCACTCGGTCAGGGCCCGCCAGGTGTCCGGATCGGCGTGCATCACGGTGCGCGGACCGAGGTGGTCCCGGGACGGCCGGCCCTCGACCATGTAGGCCGCCAGCGTGAACGGGGCGCCGGCGAAGCCGATCAGCGGCGTGGACCCCAGCTGGGCGACCGTGAGGGCCACCGCATGCCGGATCGGCTCCAGTGCCTCGTCCGTCAGCGTGGGAAGCGCCGCGACGTCGGCGGCGGAACGGATGGGCTTGCCGAGGACCGGCCCCACCCCGGGCACGATGTCGACGTCGACCCCTGCCAGCTTGAGCGGGATGACGATGTCGGAGAAGAAGATCCCGGCATCCACGTCGTGCCGTCGCACGGGCTGGAGCGTGATCTCCGACGCCATCTCGGGGTCGAGGCAGGACTCGAGCATGTTGGTGCCCTCCCGCAGGGAACGGTACTCCGGCAACGACCGTCCGGCCTGGCGCATGAACCAGACGGGGCGCCGATGCGGAGCCCCGCCCCGGTAGGCGGAGATGAGGGCCGATCCGGACGTGCGTCCGTCGACCAGCGGGTGCGATGCTCCAAGGTCCATACCGCCGATTCTGCCGAAGATCCCGCGGGATGGATAACCGGACGTGCCCGGTCGGGGCTGCCGTGGCCAACATCACCCTGCCGGCGGAGGGCACTCTCCCGCGGGAATCCGCGGAAAGCAATCCGCGGGTAAGCCTTGCCTATTCCGTAGATGGGCCCTGTCCTCGATATGATCGGAGCGCTGTGGTACTTCTTTCACTTGTCGCGACACATTCGAATGTGGACCTGGAAACCGTTGCCCGACTGAGCGTCGGGGCGCCCCAGGTCCCTTCCGCCGCGCTCGCTGCGGACCGCTCCGTCGCAGGCGCCGTGGTCCTCGCGACCTGCAACCGCTTCGAGATCTACGCCGAGGCCCCGTCCGAGGAGGACGTCGAAGCCGCCCGCTCCGCCATCGTCGCGACCATCAGCGAGTACTCGGGCATCCCCGAGCAGTCCGTGTCCTCGTCCTTCGAGACCCACACCGGCCAGGACGTGGCCGAACACCTCTTCGCCGTCGGCGCCGGCCTCGACTCCGCCGTCATCGGCGAACGGGAGATCGCCGGCCAGGTCCGGCGGGCACTCATCGAGGCCCAGGGCTCGGGTGCCGCCAGCGGCGGTCTCGTCCGCCTCTTCCAGGCCGCCTCCCGCACCGCGAAGGACGTCGGAGCGCAGACGGCACTGGGGAGCCGGGGCCGGTCCATCGTCTCCGTGGCCATCGAACTGGCCGGCGACATCTCCGAGGATCCCGACTGGTCCACCAAGAGCGTGGTGCTGTTCGGGACGGGCGCCTACGCAGGGGCCACGATGGCGGCTCTCAAGGACAAGGGATGCACCGACATCTCCGTCTTCTCCTCCTCCGGACGGGCCGAGGCGTTCGTCGCCAGCCGCGGGGGAACCGCCCTGACCGCAGCACGCCTGCCGGAGGCGATGCGGCAGGCGGACGTCGTCATCGGCTGCAGCGGCAGCGACGCCCGCATCGACGCCGCCGACATCGAACGCGTCCGCGAGGCCTGCGACCGCCCGCTCGTCATCATCGACCTCGCCCTGAGCCACGACTTCGACCCCGCCGTCGCGAACCTCGACGCCGTCGAGCTCATCACCCTCGAGTCCGTCCGCGCGGCGGCCCCCGAGGAACAGGCCGACGCGCTGTCGCGGGCCGGCGATCTCGTGCGCGAGGCCGCACGCTCCTTCGAGGAGCAGCAGGCGACACGGGCCATGAACGCGGCCATCGTCGCCCTCCGCCAGCACACCCAGACCGTCCTCGACGCGGAGATGGAGCGCGTCCGCGCCCAGCACGGGTGCACCGCCGCCGCGGAGGAGGTCGAGTTCGCCCTCCGTCGCATGGTCCGTCAGCTCCTGCACGTCCCCACGGTGCGGGCACGCGAACTCGCCGCCGAGGGCCGCCAGGACGACTACACCGCGGCGCTCGAGGCCCTGTATGGCATCGACGTGCTGCCTGCGCCGTCGGCCGCTCCCGCCGCCCCGGCCACCGGGACGCCCGCCGCTGCCCCCCACGCGGGCCATGGGCACCCCGACGGTGCCGCGTGCCCCGTGAACCACGAGCGGCCCGCCCAGAGCGCCTGACCCCCGGCCGGGCGTCGGAGCACCGCCCGGGCCTCGGTCCCGGCGGATCCTAGTAGGTCATCTTCTGCGGTTCTACGGTCCGCACCCATTCGACGATGCCGCCGTCCACCGACCAGACGTCCCGATGGCCCCGGCCGCGGAGGTGGCGCACGACGTCGGCGGAGCGGACCCCGGACTTGCAGTGCACATAGACCGTCCTCGTCGCGTCCACGGCGGCGGTACCGTCGAGGATCAGGGGCGTCGGGACCAGCACCGCGCCGTCGATACTCACGATCGCGTACTCCTCCGGGTTCCGGACGTCCAGCAGGTCGAAATCGGCCGAGCCCGCCGATCGCGCGGCGAGGAGCTCGGCGAGTTCCCCGACGGAGACGGTGGGCACCTCGGCTTCACCGTCCGCGGCGATGGACGGCAGTCCGCAGAACTGCTCGTAGTCGATCAGCTCGGTGACGCGCGGGGCCGTGGGATCCGGCCGCACGCGCACTTCCCGCCAGCTCATGTCCAGGGCGTCGAACACCAGCACCCGCCCCAGGAGGGGCCTGCCGATGCCGGTGATGAGCTTGATGGCCTCGTTCACCATCACGGACCCGATCTGCGCGCACAGGACGCCGAGCACGCCGCCCTCCGCGCACGAGGGCACGGAGCCGGGCGGCGGGGCGTCGGGGTACAGGTCGCGGTAGGTGGGGCCGCGGTCCTGCCAGAAGACGCTGACCTGACCGTCGAACCGCAGGATGGACCCCCAGACGTAGGGCTTGCCGAGGATGGCGGCGGCATCGTTGACGAGGTAGCGCGTGGCGAAGTTGTCGGTGCCGTCGACGATCAGGTCGTACCCGGAGAAGAGGTCGAGGGCGTTGGAGCGGTCGAGCCTCTCCTCGTGCAGCACCACGTCGACCAGCGGGTTCAGGGCCAGGATGCTGTCGCGCGCCGATTCGGCCTTCGGGCGGCCTAGGTCCGGGACGCCGTGAATGACCTGGCGCTGCAGGTTGGAGAGGTCGACGACGTCGTCGTCCACGATGCCCAGCGTTCCGACGCCCGCGGCCGCCAGGTACAGGAGGGCGGGCGAGCCCAGTCCGCCGGCCCCGATCACGAGGACGCGGGCGTTCTTCAACCGCAACTGCGCGTCGGTGCCGAAGCCGGGGATGATCAGGTGCCGCGAGTAGCGCAGCGTCTCCTCCCGGGTCAGGCTCCCGACGGCCTCGACCAGCGGCGGCAGGTCCTCCGGCAGGTTCCAGGAAGCATGCGCGGACGGAGGGGAAACGGTCATGCCCAAGGGTATTCCGCGCCCGCACGGCCGGGCCAGTCGCCGTGGGTAAACTGGACCGACCCCCTCCCCCGACCGTCGAACCAAGGACCGCCCCCGTGAGTGTTGAACCGACCGCCGCAGGAAAGGCCGTCCGGCTGCCGCGGGACGAGCGCCGCCGCCAGCTCCTGGCGGCCGCCCAGGAGGTCTTCGTCGGCAACGGGTACCACGGGGCCGCCATGGACGACATCGCCGTGGCCGCCAGGGTGAGCAAGCCGGTCCTGTACCAGCACTTCCCCGGCAAGCGTGACCTTTACCTCGCGCTGCTGGACAGCCACCTCGCCGAACTGACGCAGCTGCTCGTCGACGCCCTGCGCTCCACCGACGACAACAAGTTGCGCGTGCGCGCGACCATGCGCGCCTACTTCCAGTTCATCGCCCAGGACAGCAAGGCCCACCGGCTGGTCTTCGAGTCCGACATCAGCAACGAGCCCGATGTCAGCAGCCGCCTGGAGGCCTTCAACGCCCACTTCGCGGGCGCGATCGCCGGGGTCATCGCCGGTGACACCCAGTTGTCGATGGTGGAGGCGACCCTCCTGGGCCGGGGCCTGGCCGGCATGGCCCAGATCAGCGCGCGCTACTGGCTGGAGACCGACGGCAGCCTCGATATCGATGCCGCAGCGGAGCTGATCTACCGTTTAGCTTGGCGCGGAATCAGCCGTTTCCCCAAGGAGATCTAGAGTAGGTTTCGAAGCAGCAACAGGCTCACACAACAGGAGGCACGCGCCGTGGAAGTCAAGATCGGTATCCAGAACGTCAACCGGGAGATCATCCTCGAATCCTCCGAGAGTGCGGACGCCATCGCCGAGCTCGTCGGGCAGGCAATGTCCGGGACGGAGCTGCGGCTCAAGGATTCCAAGGGCCGCCTCGTGATCGTCCCGACGGGTGTCCTCGGCTACGTCGAGATCGGCGCCGAGGAGACCCGCCGCGTCGGGTTCGGTGCGCTCTGACGCAGGCCCGCTGATGGACGACGGCCGGCGAGCAGCGGGACCGGTCACCGGAAGACCCGCAGCCTCGGCTGCGGGTCTTCCGGCGTTCCGGGACGTCCGCGCGGCGGTCGGGGACTAAGCGGTGAGGCCGAGTGCGCTCATGCGCCGCGAATGGTTCCGGGTGAGCTGGGAGAAGAGCGCCGTCGCGTGCTGCGTGTGATCCGCCTCGTCGGCGAACAGGAGCCCTGCCAGGTACTCGCGTTCGATCCCCACGCGCTGCGCCTGGGTCAGTGCCTCGCCCACGAGCCGGCGTCCCCACAGGGCGAGACGCGAGGCCAGGCGGGGGTCGTCGGCGAGCGCCTCCCTGAGGCGGCGCTGCAGGTGGGTGGCCCCGTCGCCGGAGTCGATGGTGCTGATGAGCTCACGCGTCCGCGGATCGAGGGTGTCGGCCAGTGAACGGTAGAAGTCTCCGGAGAAGGCGTCGATGACGTACGCCTTCATGAGCGACTCGTACCAGTCGCCCGGGCGGGTGCGTTCGTGGAAGGCGTCGATCGACGCCTGGAAGGGTGCCATCGCCTCCTCGATGGTCACGCCGAGCTCGCCGACGAACCGGCCCACCAGTTCGAAGTGTTCGAACTCCTGGACGGCGAGGCGCCCCAGGCTCGCGCGGTCGGCGAGGCTCGGCGAGAACCGTGCGTCCGAGGACAACCGCTCGAAGCCGGACAGCTCGCCGTACGCGATGACGCCGAGCAGGTCGGTGACGAACCGCGCGTAACGGGGGTTCGTGAGGGCGTCGTCGGCCGCACTGGCCGGCGTGACGGACGGGCCGCCGGTGGCCGGATCCGCCCCGGCAGCCGTCGTCGGCGGGGCCGCGGTTCCCGTCGCCGGGGCGGGGTGCTTCCGCCCGGTGGCGGGGACGGCCGTGCGGTGGGGGTAGCCGTTAGTCATTCTGCTAAGAGTACGCACTTCCCGATCCCGGGCAACCCGTGCCGTTGCGCGCGAGGGTCCCGACGGCGCGCACATCCGTGGCACACCCCTGCCCGAAGTCGGTGGCGTGCATTACCGTATTGCCTGTGCCCGCACAGCATATGGACCTCAGGGACCGGGAGTCCCATCAGCGCCTCACGGAGTCGCTGCGGTCCCTCCGCGAGGAGCTCGGCATCCGCGAGCAGTTCCCCGAGGACGTCCTGCGGGAGGCCGACGCCTCGGTCGCCGCGCACGCCCTGCCGGCCGCCGACCTCCGGGCACTGCCCTTCCTGACCATCGACCCGCCCGGCTCCACCGACCTCGACCAGGCCGTGCACTTCGCGCGCCGTGGTCGGGGGGACGCGGGGTACGAGGTCTGGTACGCCATCGCGGACGTCCCGCTCTTCGTGGGAGCGGGCGGGGCCGTCGACGCCGAGGCCCGGCTCCGGGGGCAGACCCTGTACGCACCGGACGGCCGGATCTCGCTCCACCCCGAGGTCATCTCGGAGGACGCGGCGAGCCTGCTGCCCGACCGCGACCGCCCGGCCTACGTCTGGCACTTCCTGCTGGACGCCGCCGCAGAGGTGGAGAACGCCACTGTCCGCAGGGCCACAGTCCGCAGCCGCCGCCAGCTCACCTACGCGCAGGTGCAGGCGGAGATCGACGCCGGTACCGCCGACGAGCAGCTCACGCTGCTGCGGGACATCGGGCTGCTCCGGATCCGGCAGGAACTCGATCGTGGAGGGGCGAGCCTCAACCTGCCCCGCCAGGAGATCATCTACGCGGGCGGGAGCTACGGCATCATCACGGAACCGGCCCTGCCGTGCGAGGACTGGAACGCGCAGATCTCCCTCATGACGGGCATGGCCGCGGCGCGCATGATGATCGACGGCGGCATCGGCATCCTGCGGACCATGCCGGAGCCCGACGAGGGCGCCCTCGGCAAGTTCCGGCGCCAGTCCGAGGCGCTCGAGCATCCCTGGCCCGCGGACATGCCCTACGGAGCCTTCCTCCGCACGCTCGACGTCGCCGTCCCCCGGCAGCTCGCCCTCATGCACGCCGCCGCGTCGCTCTTCCGCGGCGCAGGGTACACGGCGTTCGACGGCGAGGTACCGGACGCCGTCGTGCAGTCGGCCATCGCCGCGCCGTATGCGCATGCCACCGCTCCCCTGCGGCGGCTCGTGGACCGCTTCGTGCTCGTGACCTGCGAGTCGCTGTGCACCGGCAGTCCGGTGCCCGCCTGGGTGCGGACCGCGCTGCCGGAGCTCAATGCACTCATGGCCTCCTCCAACCAGACGGCGTCCCGCCTGGACGCGGGAGCCATGGACGCGGTGCAGGCCGCCCTGCTGAGCAACCGCATCGGCGAGGCGTTCTCCGCCGTCGTCCTGCAGGGCTCACCGCCGGCGATCGAGGACGCCCCCGGCAAGCAGGCGCCCCGCCTGTCCGGGACCGTGCAGGTCACCGAGCCCGCACTCGAGGCGACGTGCTACGGCGAACTGGTGGCCGGGGAACGCGTCACGGTGGTCCTGCTGGAGGCCGACATCGCGCGCCGCCGCCTCCGCTTCGAGGTGAAGCCGACGGACGCGCCCGCGCGCAGCGCGCGGTGACGCCGCGCACGGGGCGGGCAGGGTAGTCTTGCTGTGTAGTAATGGATGCCCGGTCGTTATCCCTCGATAACCCGCAATACCTACTCGATCCCGAGTTACCCCGCAGGCGCAGGTCCACTCCCCGCCCGCACGCAGTCGCAAGCCCGCGATCGGCTTCCACTGGACGCCCTGCGCCCGCCGATACGCTCCGCCCCGGATGAATCCCGTTCAAGGCGTCGAGCCTCAGCGGCCGCACGGCCTGAATGAACGGTAGAACGTGCAGAACACAGACCACGATACGAACACCGGCGCCGGCACCACAGCGACGGACAGCCACCACCTCGTCGCGGACAACTCCCCGGACGCCATCGACGTCGAGGAGACGCTCGTCACCACGGCTGAGCCGCATGCGCCCGTGGCGGAGACCTTCGCGGACTTCAACGTCCGTCCCGACATCGTCGAGTCCCTCGCCGACGCCGGCATCACCCATCCCTTCCCCATCCAGGCGATGACCCTTTCGATCGCCCTCGGCGGCCACGACATCATCGGCCAGGCGAAGACCGGCACGGGCAAGACCCTCGGATTCGGCATCCCCGCCATCCAGCGGGTCGTCGGCCCGGAGGACGAGGGTTACGACCGGCTCCCCGTGCCCGGCGCTCCGCAGGCGCTCGTCGTCGTGCCGACCCGCGAGCTCGCGGTCCAGGTGGCGAGCGACCTGACGACGGCGGCGAAGAAGCGCAACGCGCGCATCGTCACCATCTACGGCGGACGCGCGTACGAGCCCCAGATCGAGGCCATCAAGAAGGGCGTCGAGATCGTCGTCGGCACGCCCGGCCGCCTGATCGACCTGTACAAGCAGAAGCTGCTCGTCCTCAAGAACGTGAAGATCGTGGTGCTGGACGAGGCCGACGAGATGCTGGACCTCGGCTTCCTCCCCGACGTCGAGACGCTCATCGCCGCCACTCCCGCGGTGCGCCAGACGCTCCTGTTCTCCGCGACCATGCCCGGCCCCGTCATCGCGATGGCCCGCCGCTACATGACGCAGCCCACGCACATCCGGGCCGCGGATCCCGAGGACGAGGGCATCACCAAGAAGGACATCCGGCAGGTCATCTACCGCGCCCACAACCTGGACAAGGCCGAGGTCGTCGCCCGGATCCTGCAGTCCCGCCAGCGCGGACGCACGATCATCTTCTGCAAGACCAAGCGCACCGCCGCGAAACTCTCCGAGGAACTCATCGACCGCGGCTTCGCGGCCGGCGCCATCCACGGGGACCTCGGCCAGGGTGCCCGCGAGCAGGCGCTGCGTGCCTTCCGCGGCGACAAGATCGACGTCCTGGTCGCCACCGAGGTCGCCGCACGCGGCATCGACGTCGAGGACATCACCCACGTCATCAACTACCAGTGCCCCGAGGACGAGAAGGCCTACCTGCACCGCGTCGGCCGCACGGGCCGCGCCGGGAAGAAGGGAACCGCGGTCACGTTCGTGGACTGGGACGACGTCCCGCGCTGGGGGCTCATCAACAAGGCCCTCGGCCTGAACGCCCCCGAGCCCGTGGAGACCTACTCCTCGTCGCCGCACCTGTACACGGAGCTCGACATCCCCGAGGGCACCAAGGGACGGTTGCCCCGCAAGGACCGCAAGCTCGCCGGTATCAACGCGGAGGTCCTCGAGGACCTCGGTGAAACCGGCAAGCGCGGCGGAGGGCGTCCGGACGCACGGTCCGACGGCGGACGCGACGGAGGACGCGGCCGGTCGCAGTCCGGCGGACGCGGCGGGCAGCGCCGCGACGGCGATGCGGGCCAAGGATCAGGCGAGGGCTCACGCAGCACGCGCGGCCGCGGACGCGGCGGCAGCAGGAACCGGGACGCGGACGTACCGGCGGCCCAGGGCGCTCCGGCCGGCACGGAATCGGCCGGCGGCACCACAGAGGGCCGCCGTCGTCGGGCAGGCGAGGGCGAGGCACCGTCCGGTGACCGCCCGCGTCGGAGCCGGACCCGGCGCCGCAACGGCGAGGTCGTCGCCAATCCTGCCGGCGGCACAGAGGACTAGCGCTCGGTGACCGAGCTCCCTGCGCCGTCCGAGGCTCCCGTCTGGAGCCCGGACGGCGCCAATCTGGTGGTGCACGCGGACAACGCGGAGTACCTCGCCGTCCTTCCGGACGCCGCCTTCGCGATGATCTACGTGGACCCCCCGTTCAACACCGGCCGGGCGCAGCGCCGTCAGCAGACCACCATGGTGCGCGCGGTGGAAGGGTCCGGAGACCGCGTGGGGTTCAAGGGCATGTCCTACTCGACGGTCAAGGGCGTGCTCTCGAGCTACGACGACGCGTTCGAGGACTACTGGGACTTCCTGGCGCCGCGCCTCGCCGAGGCCTGGCGGCTCCTCGCCGACGACGGCACCCTCTACGTGCACCTCGACTACCGCGAGGTGCACTACGCGAAGGTCATGCTGGATGCCCTGTTCGGGCGGGAGTGCTTCCTGAACGAGATCATCTGGGCCTACGATTACGGCGCCCGGGCGAAGCGCCGGTGGCCCGCGAAACACGACAACATCCTCGTGTACGTGAAGAATCCGTCCGGCTACCACTTCGACAGTGCCGAGGTGGACCGTGAACCGTACATGGCGCCGGGGCTCGTCACGGCCGAGAAGGCTGCCCTCGGCAAGCTGCCGACGGATGTCTGGTGGCACACCATCGTGTCTCCCACGGGCCGCGAGAAGACGGGCTATCCCACCCAGAAGCCGGAGGGCCTGTTGCGCCGTGCAGTGGCGGCGAGCAGCCGCGAGGGCGACTGGGTGTTGGACTTCTTCGCGGGGTCCGGAACGCTCGGTGCCGTCGCCGGGAAGCTCGGCCGTCGCTTCGTGTGCGTGGACAGCAACCCGCAGGCCGTCGACGTCATGCGTGCGCGCCTCGCACCCTGGACCTGACGCCTCTGGTCCAGAGGCGTCGGGGCCACCGCGCCGCCCCATGCCGCCCCTCATGGAGGGCTGCGTCAGCAGAGGAGCGGTTCCGTCCGTCTATCCTGCCGCGCGCGGCGTAGCGCTTTCATCCTGCGGCGATCGGTTGCGCGGTGTCGGCGGACACTCGGGTCGTCGGTGCCGTGGTGCGTCCTGCTGGGGAGGGGTGGTGCGGTGGAGGAGTAGGTGTGGCCGGTGGGCGTGCTGATGGTGAGGGTGTGCCGTTCCCCGACCTTCGCGTATGTTCGTGCGGTCCAGTCTTCGAGTTCTTTGGTGTGGTTGCAGGCTTCGCAGAGTCCTGCACCGTTGGCGAGGCTCGTGGGTCCGTTGGTGCGCCAGGGGATGATGTGGTCGTAGTGCCGGATCGGGGCGTCGCAGTACGGGGTCCGGCACAGGTCATCGCGGGCCTGGAGGAAGCGGCGCTGCCCGGGCGTGAACAGCCGGGCCCGGGAGTCGGCGGCGATCAGGTCCCCGGTACCGGGTGCGGTGTACAGGCGCCGGAGCCAGACCTGGAACGCGTGGGTGGCCGCCGGATCTGCTGATGACCCGGACGCCTGCCCGCGCTGATCCGCGGCGTTCGTCGAAGGCTTCTCGCCGGTGAGGAGGTCGCGGGCCCAGCCGGCGGGAACGATCCCGTACCCGGGCAGCCGTGCCGGTTCGCTGTCGCCCTGGAACAGGGTGCGGTCGGTCATGATCAGTTGCACCTCGACCCGGGAGAACCCACCCGGTGTGCCCGTGGTCCGCTCGACGAGGGCGTCGGCCATCAGCTGGCCGCGGCTCCGCGGGTCCCCTGCCGCCCGTTGGGTGTCGGCGTGGCGGGTCAGCTCCGCGTGGACGGCGACGCCCTGGGCGACCGGGAGGAGGGCTGTCAGGTACGTCATGGTGTCCGGGGCCGGGCGCAGACTCACATGCCGGTCCTTCGCAGCGTGGCTCGCCCGCTGGGTCACTGAGCGGGGGTCACGCCGGTACGCCGCCGCTCGCGCCGCAGCCACCAGATGCCGGTCCCCGGCGCCCTCGAACGCGCCCGTATCGGCTGCCAGGTCCTCGTCGACCGCGCACCGATCCGCCGCCGACAGGCAGGCGGTCTCGCGCACCAGCAGCGTCGCCCGCCACTCATTCAACCGTCCCGTGTCCAGGGCGGCGAGGGTGTGGGGCATCTCCGCGACCAGCGCCCGCGCCAGCCCCAGGAGCCGGCTCCCGCGGGCCGGGGACTCCCGCCGGGCCAGGGCGAGCTGCGCACCCACCCCCTGACCCTGCTCCCCGGCAGGGACACCGGCGGCGGCCTGGGATTGGCGCTGGGCGAGGTCGAACGCGACCGCGGCCCTCGCCTGCCGGCCCGCGATCGCCGACTTCAACTCCTCTAGGACCCGCACCTCATCGATCAGCTCGGCGCCGTCCGCACTCAGCGGGAGGGAGGCCAGGGCGTCGACCAACTCCCGCACCCCGGCAACCCCCGAAGCACCACCGATACCGGCGGTGACGGGAGGAGCATTCCGGCTGCTGTCCATACCGAATTCTCCCAACCACCACCGACATTATGAGGTGGCTTGAGGCCGACACCGGGCTAGGAACCGTCGATGATCCGGGTGGTTCAGGGTCTGCACGCGTGGATCGGACGACGGCGTCTCAGGGATCGGGGACGGGCCACCGACCCCGGCGCTCAGCCGACGCGGGTGCCCGTGGCGAGGGCCTGGATGGCGTCGAACGTCTCTGCCGTCGTGGTGTTCTCGCCGAGCAGGTTCGGCTTCCCGAGGCCGTGATAGTCGCTCGAGCCCGTCATGAGGAGCCCGCGATCCCGCGCGATCTGCCGCAGCTTCACGCGCGCGCTCTCCGGGTTGTCCCGGTGCTCCACCTCGAGGCCCAGCAGGCCGGCGTCGATCATCTCGTCGAGGACCGCTCCCCCCGCTACGGCTCCACGGGTGAACGCCGAGGGATGGGCGAAGACGGGGACACCGCCGGCCTCGCGGATGAGCGCGACGGCGTGGGCGGGATGCGGTGCGTAATGGCTGACCCAGTAGGGCGAGCGCGCGGTCAGGATGCGGTCGAAGGCCTCGGATCGCGTGGTGACGATGCCCAGCGCGATCAGCGCATCCGCGATGTGCGGGCGCCCCACGGTGGCACCCTCCGTCAGATGCTCCTCCACCAGCTCCCAGGTGATCGGGAAGTCCTGCGCCATCAGGTCGACCATGCGGTGCGCCCGCGTCAGGCGCGCCGTCCGCGACTTCTCGATCTCGGCGAGCAGCCCGGGGTGCAGCGGGTCGTGCAGGTAGGAGAGCACGTGCACGCTGATGCCGGTGTCGGTCTGGCAGGACACCTCCATGCCGGGGACGAAGGTGATGCCGAGGGCGACGGCGGCGGCCAGCGCGCGGTCCCAGCCGGCCGTCGAGTCGTGGTCGGTCAGCGCGACGGCGTCGAGGCCAGCCGCGGCAGCCGACGCGATGAGGACCTCGGGGTCCTCGGTGCCGTCCGAGACGTTGGAGTGCGTGTGCAGATCGATTCTCACCGCACCAATCTACGCGCCGGAGCCGGTGGTCCTCACCGGCGGGACCGGTCGGCGGGCAGGGCGGGGGACGGCAGCCGCCGCGATGTGCGCGTCGTCGATCCCCGGGGTGCCGAGGCACGGCGCCCGGGCGAGGATCCCGGGCGCGGGGCGCCGGACTTTCCTGCGGCGCGGCCACGGTGGGAGGATGACGGAGTGAGCTCTGACGACACCGCATCCCCAGCCCTGAATCCCACCGACTCCCCCGAGGGCCAGCCGCTCTCGGACCGGAACGACAACCGGTCCCAGCGACCCGACTCGGAGGCGTTCAAGGCCTTCATGGCGAGCAGTTGGGCACCTGCCTCCGAGGATCTCCCCGCCGCATCGCCCGTCGCCGCGCACGCGGCGCGCCGCCGCCACGCCGTCTCCGACCGCTTCCCCGGCGAGCGCATCGTCGTCCCCGCAGGCCCCTTCAAGGTGCGTTCGAACGACACGGACTACCGCTACCGCCCGCACTCCGGGTTCGCCCACCTGACCGGCCTCGGTCTCGACCACGAGCCCGACGCCGTGCTCGTCCTCGAGCCGGTGGAGCAGGGCACCGGCGACGACGGCGGCAACCACGTCGCCACGCTGTACTTCCGCGAGCTCGCCGGACGCGACAGCGACGAGTTCTACGCCAACGCCCGCTATGGCGAGTTCTGGATCGGCCAGCGCCTCTCCATGGCGCAGATCGAGGCCCAGCTCGCGCTCAGGACCGCCGACCTGGCCGGGCTCGAGGTCGCCATCACGAAGGACGCCGGCGTGGTCGAGATCGGCGGCGTCGGCATCCGCCTGCTCCGCGAGGTGGACCTCAACGCCGATGCACTCGTGGACACCTCGCGGATCAACACGGGGGTGGACCTCGAGAAGGCCGACGCCCTCGACGCCGTCCTCGCCGAGGTGCTCTCCGAACTGCGGCTCGTGAAGGACACCTGGGAGATCGAGCAGATGGAGGCGGCGGTGGCCGCGACCGTCGAGGGGTTCCACGAGGTGGTCCGGACGCTCCCCCGCGCCATGACGCATCCGCGGGGGGAGCGCGTCGTTGAAGGCGCGTTCTTCACGCGCGCCCGTGAGGAGGGCAACGACCTCGGGTACGACACCATCGCCGCCTCCGGCAACAACGCCACCACACTGCACTGGATCCGCAACACGGGCCACGTCAGGGCCGGCGATCTGCTCCTGCTGGACGCCGGGGTCGAGGCCGAGAGCCTCTACACCGCCGACATCACCCGCACCCTGCCGGTGAACGGGCGGTACACGGACGTGCAGCGCCGGATCTACCAGGCGGTGCTCGACGCCGCCGACGCCGGTTTCGCGGCCGCCCAGCCGGGCCGGAAGTTCCGGGAGATCCACCTCGCCGCGATCACGGTCCTCGCCGAGAACCTCGACGCGTGGGGACTCCTGCCCGTTCCGCTCGAGGAGGCCCTGGCACCGGAGGGACAGCACCACCGGCGGTGGATGCCGCACGGCACCAGCCACCACCTCGGCATGGACGTCCACGACTGCGCGCAGGCCAAGCGCGATCTCTACCTGGACGGGGTGCTCACCGAGGGCATGGTGTTCACCATCGAACCGGGCCTCTACTTCAAGGCCGAGGACCTCGCGGTCCCCGAGGAGTACCGCGGGATCGGCGTGCGTATCGAGGACGACATCCTGATGACGGCCGACGGGCCGGTCAACCTCAGTGCGGCCCTGCCGCGTACACCCGAGGACGTCGAGGACTGGATGAGCGGCATCTGGGGCAGCACGGGCGAGTAGCCCGGAGGCCGGCCGGAAGGAGAAGGCAGGGACCCGGTCGGGTCCCTGCCTTCTCCTTCCTCGCGCGCCGCAGGTGCGGCCGGTCGGGCCGCCAGTCCCCTGGGGCTACGAGCGCTGCCCGCCGGCTGCGCTCGAGCCGTACCCGCCGTCGTCGCCCGGCCGGCGCTCACCGGTGGGCGTGCTGTCGCCCTGCCCCGTCGGCGGGGCTTCGCCGGTGCCCTGGCCCTCCACGCGGACGCCGTACTGCGGGCGTCCGTCCGGGAGGTCGGGGAACTGTCCCCGCCGGGGACCGGTGGTGCCGAGGCCCGCGGTCTGGTCCTCCTCCGTCCCGGGCTGCTGCGCCTGCTGCTGGTCCGCGTAGGGGTCGTTCCACGAGGCGGGGCGCTGCGGCGGCTGCTGGCCCGGCGCCTGCCCCCAGGCGGATGGGTTGGCCCCGGGGTGCTGCGCCTGACCGTTCATGGGCAGCTGCTGGAGGAGCCTGCGGGCCTCCCCCGCCAGTTCCGGTTCCACGATCACGTCGTAGCTCGCCGCGATGACCTGGCTCGTGGAGGTGAAGTCGCGCTTGCCCCGCTGGAACGCGTAGGTGATGACACCGAAGAGCAGCCAGAAGATGGCGCCGAGGATGATCGACGAGGTGATCGTGACCCCGGACTCGCTCCCCGCGAACAGGCTGAGGATCAGTCCCACGAACAGGCCGAACCAGGCGCCGGTCGCCGCACTGCCGAGCGCGACGCGGGGATAGCTGAGGCGTCCCGTGACCCGCTCCACGGTCTTCAGGTCGTTGCCGAGGATCGCCACCCGCTGGACGGCGAACTTGTGGTCCGCGAGGTAGTCGACGGCCTTCTGGGCGTCGAGGTAACTGGTGTACCGGCCGATCGTCTCCCCGGTGGGCAGGACGCGGCCGAGGTCGCGGGAGGCGGTGGATCCAAGAGGTGGTGTCGACATGCTCCCCATTCTGGCCCACCGTCCCCGCTGATGGGAGGCATATCGCCGAAAGAGAACTGCCGATCCGCTGAGCGGTCGCTGGACGCTCGTCGCTCCGGGCGTCTCCGATGCCGTCCTGCCATGCCGTGCCCGATAGCCTAGAGAGGTGACTACCAACTCGACCCGCGTCTTCGTCGCCCGCCTCCTGGGCCTCGATGTCTTCGACCCGCTCGGGGACCGCCTCGGTCGCCTGCGGGACGCCGTCGTGCTGGACCGCGGCCCCACCAAACCGCCGCAGGTCATCGGCCTCGTCGTGGAGGTCCCGGGCAAGAAGCGCGTCTTCGTGCCCATGACGCGCATCACCTCCATGGATCCGTCGCAGATCATCTGCACGGGCCTCGTCAACCTGCGCCGCTTCGAGCAGCGCGGCGCGGAGATGCTCATGGTCGCCGAGCTCTTCGACCGCCGCCTGACCCTGCGCGACGGCAGCGGGAACGCCGTCGTCGAGGACGTCGCGATGGAACGCAACCGGGCGGGCGACTGGCACGTGTCGCAACTGTTCGTGCGCCGCGACGTCGCCTCGCCCCTGCGCGGCCTGCGCCGCGGCGGGGAACGCCTCATCATCGACTGGCTCGACGCCTTCCACGGCACCACGGACGAACCGCAGGGTGCCACCCAGTTCGTCGCGCAGCACGAGGACCTCAAGGCCGCCGACTTCGCGGATGCCCTGCACGAGATGAACGACAAGCGGCGCATCGAGGTGGCCGGCGAGCTGCAGGACGACCGCCTCGCCGACGTGCTGCAGGAACTGCCCGACGACGACCAGGTCCAGATCCTGACGTCCCTGACGCGCGAGCGGGCCGCGGACGTCCTGGAGGAGATGGACCCCGACGACGCCGCGGACCTCCTCAACGAGCTCCCCGAGGCGCAGAAGGAGGAGCTGCTCCAGCTCATGGAGCCCGACGACGCCGAGGACGTGCGCCGCCTGCTCGAGTACGAGGAGGACACCGCGGGGTCCCTCATGACCACCGTGCCCGTGATCCTCCCGCCGGAGGCGACCGTCGCGGAGGCACTCGCCCATGTGCGGCGCGAGGAACTCACCCCCGCGCTGGCGTCCTCGATCTTCGTCTGCCGTCCGCCGCTCGAGACACCTACCGGCCGCTACCTGGGAGTCGTGCACATCCAGCAGCTGCTGCGCTACGCGCCGCCGGAACCGCTCGGCAACATCATCGACACCGACCTCGAGGCGATCGGCGACCAGTCGAACGTCAGCGAGGTGTCGCGTATCCTCGCGACCTACAACCTGAACTCGTTGCCCGTCGTCAACACGGAGGGCCGCCTCGTCGGCGCCGTCACGGTGGACGACGTGCTGGACCACCTGCTGCCCGACGACTGGCGGGCGCAGGACGACGCGCCCGGACGAAATGGAGGCGATCGCCGTGGCTGAGAGGATCAGGTCGACGTCGCAGGGACTGGACACGCCCCGGGTGGTCCGGAAGCGCTTCCTGCTGAGGCCACGGCCCAACCCGGACCGCTTCGGGAGTGCGACCGAGAGCTTCGCCCGCTTCATGGGCACCCCCCAGTTCCTGCTGTACATGACGGTGTTCTGCATCATCTGGCTCGTCTGGAACAGCTTCGCGCCGGAGAACGTCCGCTTCGACAGTGCGGCGCTCGGGTTCACCGCGCTCACGCTGATGCTGTCCCTGCAGGCCTCCTACGCAGCGCCCCTGCTGCTGCTCGCGCAGAACCGGCAGGACGACCGCGACCGGGTCTCCCTGCGACAGGACCGCCAGCGGGCCGAACGGAACCTCTCGGACACCGAGTACCTGACGCGGGAGATCGCCGAACTGCGGATCGCGCTGCGCGAGGTCGCCACCCGCGACTACGTGCGCTCCGAGCTCCGCTCGGTCCTCGAGGAACTGCTGGAGACGACGGACGGGCAGGAACTCACGCTGCAGAAGCGGAAGCCGCGGAAGCCGTCCGAGAACACCGTCGCGCTGCCGAAGGTCCAGGCCGCCGGGAGGAAGCAGTCCCGGTGACGCGCGACCTGCCCTCCGAGGAGTCCGTGCGTGCGGCCCTGGCCACGGTTCTCGATCCCGAACTGCGCCGCCCGATCACGGAGCTCGGCATGCTCGAGTCCGTGGAGATCGTGGAACGGACCGTGCGGATCCGTGTCCTGCTGACCATCGCCGGATGCCCGCTGCGCGAGACCATCACGCACGACGCCGAGGCGGCGCTCTCCGCCGTCGACGGCGTGGACGGCGTCTCGGTGGACCTCGGGGTCATGAACCAGGAGCAGCGCGACGCGCTGAAGGAGCAGTTGAAGGGCGCCGGCGGCCGACGCGGCATCCCCTTCAACGCGCCGGACTCGCTGACGCGGGTCTACGCCGTGGCGAGCGGCAAGGGCGGCGTGGGCAAGTCGAGCGTCACGGTGAACCTCGCCGTCGCCATGGCCGCACAGGGGCTCCGCGTGGGCATCGTGGATGCCGACGTCTACGGCTTCTCCGTCCCCGCCCTCATGGGCATCACGCAGCAGCCCACGCGGGTCGACGAACTCATCCTGCCGCCGGTCGCCCACGGCGTGAGGGTGATCTCGATCGGCATGTTCGTGGAGGGCAACCAGCCCATCTCCTGGCGCGGCCCCATGCTGCACCGCGCCCTCGAGCAGTTCCTCACGGACGTCTACTTCGGCGACCTCGACGCCCTGTTCCTCGATCTGCCCCCGGGTACCGGCGATATCGCGATCTCCGTCGCCCAGCTGCTCCCCGCCTCCGAACTGCTGGTCGTCACCACGCCGCAGAGCGCTGCCGCGGACGTCGCCGAGCGCGCGGGCGCCATGGCCGCCCAGACCGGGCAGGGCGTCGCGGGCGTCATCGAGAACATGTCCTGGCTCGAGCTCCCCGACGGCACCCGCCTCGAACTGTTCGGTGCCGGTGGTGGCAGCGCCGTCGCAGCCCGGCTGTCGACGACGCTCGGGGCCGAGGTCCCGCTGCTCGGCAGCATCCCGCTCGACGTGGCCCTCCGCGAGGGCGGCGACGCCGGCAACCCGCTCGTGCTGCAGGGCGGCGCGTCGGCGGCCGCCGCGGAACTCGAGTCCATCGCCACCGCCCTCGCCCGGCGGCCCCGCGGCCTGGCCGGCCTGAAACTTCCGGTCAGCGTCCACTGACGCCCGACGACGGCGGGGGTGGAGCGTCCTAGGTCGCCTCGCGGTCGAAGGGTGCCGGCTGCCCCGTCGGGAGCCGGGGGCCCACCGGCACGGAGAGGGCGGGTCGGGCCACGCCGGGCGGAGCGGGCGTGGGCGCGCCCCCGCTGACGGGCTTGAAGACGTCCTCGACGTCGTCGAGCAGCGCTTCCTTGATGATGCGGCGGGGGTCGTACTGGCGTGGGTCGAGCTTCCGCCAGTCCATCTCGTCGAGCTCCGGGCCCACCTCCTCGCGGAGCTGCTCTCGGGCGCCCGTCGCCATGCGGCGCAGCCCCTTCACGAGCCGGGCGAGCTGGGCGGCGTACTCCGGCAGCCGCTCCGGGCCGAGCACCATCACGGCGATCAGCGCCAGGACCACGAGCTCGAGACCGTTGATTCCCAACACGTGAAAAGACTACCTTCCCGTCCGGGACCGGACCTATCCGGCGTCGTCCTGCGGGTGGGTGATCATCGACAGGCCCCGGACGATGCGCTCCACCATCGAGTCCTCCTGCCCCCGCGGGGCGAGCGAGAGCTGGGCGTGCTCGGTGGTCACGAGCTGGCTGAGGGTCTGCGGCATGGCGGCCGGAGGGAGGTCGGAGACCACGGTGTATGTGACCGACGGCGAATCGAGCACCGCCTGCCACGGTGCTCCGGCACGGACCCAGACGTCCCGGGCCGCACCGCCGATGTGCTCGAAACCGTCCGACGTCACGGTGTTGCCGGTCGCGGCATTGAGCGGAGGCTGAACGGTCCCCGGGCCGGCGCCGCCGACCTTGCGCTGCTCGTAGACGGTCACCGTGTCGCCGTCGTTCTCGAGGACGAGTTCGAGGGTGGGCCTGCCGCCCACGGTGATGCCCTCCGCGCTCCGCAACGTGAAGCCGAGCGCCTCGAGTTCGGGGCAGAACCAGCCGCCCGCCCGCAGCGTCTCGAGCTGGTCCGCGTCGAGGTGGGTGGGCGTCCGGGGTGCGACGGAGTCCCACCCCGACCGCAGTGCTGCCGTCCCGTTCATCGCCTCCGCCGCCGAACCTGCCGCCACCGGGCGGGCCTCCGAGCCCACCACGTAGGCGGAGGCGAGGATGGCGGCGGCCACGACGGCGGAGCCGCCGGCGGCGACGACCACCGTGTGTCGTCGTCGAAGGGCCCCGTGGCGGTGGTCGTCGGGTACCGGCGCCGCGCTGGAGCCGGAAGGGAAGCCGCGTGGCGCGGGCGGGCTGTCGCGTCCGGGTGAGAGCAGCCTGCGCTGGAAGTCGGGATGCGGCTGCGGACGGCTGAGCCCCAGCAGCGCGCTCTTGAGGCTGCGGAGCCGCTCCAGGGCGACGGCGCAGGACGGGCAGCGCGCGACGTGCCGCTCCACGGCGATGCGCCGTCGATCCGACAACTCACCGTCCACGAGATCCTGGAGGAAGCGCTGGCGATGGAGCACGGCCCTCAGCCCAGGCCGGCGATCCGCGGGACACCGATCGCGGCGCCGCTCCTGCCGGCCGTGCGGGGGTCCCGGTGCGCGAGCTTCTCCCGCAGCATCGTCCGGCCCCGGTGGATGCGCGAGCGTACGGTACCGAGCTTGACGCCGAGCACCCGTGACACCTCGTCGTACGCGAGGCCCTCGAGGTCGCAGAGCACCACGGCCGCGCGGAAGTCCGGCGGCAGCTCCTCCAGGGCGGCCTGCACGTCGATGTCGAGGTTGTTGAACTCGAAGCTGCGCTCGGGGCCGGGGTGCTTGCTGGGCAGGCGGCTCTCCGCCTCCTCCGTCAGCCCGTCGAAGCGGATGCGGGTCTTGCGGCGCGCCTGGTCGAGGAAGAGGTTCGTGGTGATGCGGTGCAGCCAGCCGTCGAGGGTGCCCGGCTTGAAGTTCGCGAGCGACCGGAAGACCCTGACGAAGACCTCCTGGGTGAGGTCCTCGGCGTCGAACCTGTTCCCCGTGAGCCGGTAGGCCAGCCGGTAGACCTTGGGCGAGTAGGTCGTGACGACCTCCTCCCACGACGGCGCCACCCAGGGGTTGCCGTGCTCGTCGAGGACCGGCCCGTCCGCTGCCGGGACTGCCTCCCCGGCTGCCCGGGCCGCCTTCACACTGGACATCATGTTCCCCTCTTCGCCTCGATTTCCGACCTGATCCGCCGGTCGCCGCGAGGCTCGGACGGTGGTGTCAGGGATTCGAGACTGTGCTCGCGCCGGATGCCCCGAGAGAAAAGTCTTTCCCACGAAGCTGGGAAACGGCTGGCAGGGAGCGGTGCACGGGCCCGCCCGCACCCGCATGGAAGAGCGCCCACGCCGCACAGTAGTGTTGGGGCGGGGCCCCTGCATGCCGACGCCCTCTCCCCCGCATCTCCCGCGCTCACAGAATGGATGTCCATGGCCGCCGACAAACACAGCAGCTGGTCCTACACCGAAGGGCTCCCCGAGGAGGACGACACCCTGCTCCGGGCGCGCGACCGGTCCCACGAACTCGGGGTGAGCCCGGTGACGCCGGCCGTCGGGGCGGCACTGACCGTGCTCGCGGCCGCCTCCAAGGCGACGACGGCGGTCGAGGTCGGCGCCGGCGCGGGCGTCTCCGGCGTCTGCCTGCTGCGTGGACTGGGCCGGAACGCGGTCCTGACGACCATCGACTCCGACGTGGACCACCTCCGCGCCGCACGCGAGGCCTACGCGGAAGCAGGCATCCCCTCGAACCGCACCCGGACCATCTCCGGCCGCGCCGCGGACGTACTCCCGCGCCTCACCGACGCGGCCTACGACCTCGTCTTCATCGACGCCGACAAGCCGGGACTCCCCACCTACGTGGAGCAGGCCACGCGCCTCCTGAAGGACGGCGGCATCATGATCGTCAACGACGCGCTGGACCAGGACCGGGTAGCGGAGCCGGCCGTCCGCGAGCAGTCCACCAACACCCTGCGCCAGGTGGGCCGGATGGTCCGCGAGAACGACGCCCTCGTCTCGGCGCTCCTGCCCACCGGTAGCGGACTCCTTCTGGCGGTCAAGCAGCGCGCCTGACGGCCCTGGACCTAGCGGGCGAGCTGGTTCGTGATGTCGAGCAGGCAATCCTTCAGACGGCTGGCCTCGTCGGCGTTGAGTTCGACGACGAGGCGACCGCCGCCGTCGATGGGCACCCGCATGATGAGGCTGCGCCCCTCCTTGGTGACTTCCATCGGTCCATCGCCGGTACGCGGTTTCATGGCAGCCATGGGGGTGTCCCTTTCAACAGGGCGCGACCGCGATCAGCGGCAGCGCAACAGTAAACGGTGCTCCACCGTGGCGACCTGTACAGGGCCCCGATGTGCACGTCATCACTTTTATTATTCAGCACAAGTCCTGCACCTGCTAATTAAGGTGCGGCGTGGATCACAGTCATGGTGGATAATCCCCGTCCGGTCCGGTCGGGGTCCAGGCCCACAGCCAGTCCACCCATAGGAACTGCAGCACCACGCTCACCGGCAGGAGCACCCAGAGGAGCCGTCCCCCGCGCGGGATCGCCAGGGCGAGCGCGAGGGGGAACAGCGGCAGCAGGATGCGCCACGTGCTCGACTGCGGGTCCCAGAAGGCCGCGAGGTAGAGCAGGTACGCCGCGCACCAGGCGCCCGGAACGAGGCCGACCGCCCGGACGGACGGCGCGAGGAACACCGCGAGCGCACCGACCACGAGGCCCACGACCACCAGCGCCCCCGCCGCGGGGCCGACGACGGCGGCCGGAGCCTCGAACCAGGGCAGGAACGGAACGAGGGGCTCCCCCCGCCACGCCGTCTCCGTCTCCACGTAGGCCGTGGGCAGACCCGTCGCGGCCCAGGCGATGATCGGCCAGGCGACCGCCGCGGCGGAGGACACCACGCCGAGCAGGAACAGCGGCAGGACCGTGCTCCCCGCCTCGCGGCGGTCGCGCGGATCGCGTCCGCGGCGCGCCGTCCACAGCGCGTGGAGGAACAGGATCCCGACCGCGATCGCGAACGGCACCCCGGCCGGCCGCGCCAGGGCCATGAGCACGACGACGGGCATCGCCGCGCCGTACCGGCGGACCGAGACGAGGTACAGCGCCGAGGCCAGCAGCAGCAGGTGCAGCGACTCCGCGTACGGCACCTGCAGGACCGCCGCGACGGGCGCGAAGGACACGACGGCGACCCCCGCGAGCGCCGTCCGGTGCTCCGTGCGCAGCATGAACAGACGGTAGATGACGAGCGACGCGGCGGCGGCCGCCGCCACCGCCACCACGGGGGCGAGCACCCCCCAGCCGAGGCCGGTCGCCGCGGCCAGGGCGCGCACGAGCCCCGGATACAGGGGGTAGAACGCCCACTGGTTGTGGCCGACCGCCCCGAGTCCGTCCCGCGGCAGCTCGGACGGATAGCCCTCCGTGAAGATGCGCTCGTACCAGCCGCTGTCCCAGAAGTTGATGAACGTCCCGTACCCGGGGGCGGCGCCCGACCATGGGCTGGGGCCCTGGCGCGCCGCAGCGAGCAGGAGGATCGCGGTGGACACGAGGCGACCCGCGACGAAGACCGCCAGGACCTGCGCGACCCAGTGGACCCGCAGCCCGGGACCCGGCACTGCCCCGCCGGGTGCGGCGGTCCCCGTCCGGCTCACCTGGTGCCGTCGTCGGACGGGGCCCTCACGGTGCCGCCCGCGGTCGGCTCCGCATTCCCGGTGCCGCCCGCGGCGCCGCGCACCCAGCAGTCGCGGAGGTGGTCGTCGACGTATCCCGTGGCCTGCAGCATGGCGTACGCCGTCGTCGGGCCCACGAAGCGGAAGCCGAGACGGCGCAGGTCCCGGGCCAGCGCCGTGCTGCCGTCCGTGATCGCGGGGACGTCGGCGAGGGTGGCGGGGGCAGGGCCGGCCTCGGGACGGTGGCGGCCGAGGACCGAGCCGAGGGTGACACCCGCCGGGAGTGCGAGGAGGGCCCGGGCGTTGGCGATCGTGGCCTCGATCTTCTGCCGGTTCCGGACGATGCCGGCGTCGGCCAGAAGCCGTTCGACGTCGGCAGCGTCGAAGGCCGCCACCGCCTCCGGGACGAATCCGGCGAAGGCACGGCGGAACGCGTCCCGTTTCCGCAGGATGGTGATCCAGCTCAGGCCGGACTGGAAGGCCTCCAGACTCAGCCGTTCGAAGAGTCCGGTCTCGTCCCGAACGGGGCGGCCCCACTCGAGATCGTGGTACCGCTCGTACTCGGCACTGGAGACCGCCCAGCCGCACCGCGGGCGGCCGTCGGAACCGGGGACGGCACCGCTCACCGGGCGTCCTGCGCGGCGAGCTGCGAGCGCAGTTCACCGATGACGGCGTCCCGCTCCGCGAGGGCGGCGGCGAGCCGGTCGAGGACCTCGTCCACCTGATCCATCCGGTAGCCTCGGAGGCCGAGGCCGAACCGCACGGCGTCGACGTCCGGGGCGGAGGGGCGCTCGGGGAGGAGGACCGGGGGAAGGCTCGCCACCGGTTCGACGAGGCCCGGGCCGTCCGGCCGGGACGGGTCCGTGCCCCTGCGTCGGATCGGCGCCGGGAGCGGGCGCCCCGAGGCGAGGACGGCGGTCCCTCCCACGAGCAGGACGGCGAGGATCACCAGGAAGATAGTCACACCGCAATGGTGCCAGAATCGCCTCTCAGCGGTGTCCGGTCGAGGCGCTCGGGGCGTGCGGGTGCCCCGAGGAGGCCGCGACGATCCGCACGGCCTCCTCCGCCGTGTCGACGAGCTGCACCAGCGAGAGGTCCTTCTCCGAGATGGTGCCCTCGGCGATCAGCGTGCCCTCGATCCAGTCGAGGAGCGGGCGCCAGTAGTCGACGCCGATGAGCACGATCGGGAACGAGGTGACCTTGCGGGTCTGGACGAGAGTCATCGCCTCGAACAGTTCGTCGAGGGTGCCGAAGCCTCCCGGCAGCACGATGAACCCGTTGGCGTACTTGACGAACATGGTCTTCCGCGCGAAGAAGTACCGGAAGTTGATGCCGAGGTCCACCCATTCGTTCATGCCCTGCTCGAAGGGCAGCTCGATGCCGAGGCCCACGGAGACGCCGCCCGCCTGGGAAGCTCCCTTGTTCGCAGCCTCCATGGCGCCCGGGCCTCCCCCGGTGATGACGGCGTACCCGGCCGCCACGAGGCGCCGGCCCACCTCCTCGCCGATCGCGTAGAAGGACGAATCCTGCGGTGTGCGAGCCGATCCGAAGACGCTGATGGCCGGGCCCAGGTCGGCCAGCGTGCCGAACCCCTCGACGAATTCGCTCTGGATGCGCAGCACGCGCCACGGGTCGGTGCGGGTGAAACCCCCGCCCGGGCCGGAGTCCAGCAGCATGCTGTCGGACTGCGGGGCCCCCGCCTGGCCGCGCCGCAGCTCCACCGGGCCCTTGTGCCGCGCCGCCCTGACCGCCGGCGCCCCGTTCGCGCGGGCTGTGCCGTTCGTGGCCCGTCCCCCTGCGCCGTCGGGCGATGCCTGCGCGGCGGCGGCCGCGGGGGAAGGTTCGGTGTGGTCACCGGCCGGGGACTGCTGGGAGGAGGACATTGTCCTAGGCTAACCACAACACGGGTCATCGGTACCGGTCGCAGCACACCAGCGGCCTCCGGTTGCACTTAAATCACAATTGACTGCATTCCCTCCCCCTGTATGGCTGGGGAGGAATAGTTCGCTACATTTCTCCCATGACAAGTGAACAGCAACCGACTACGCCCGCGTCCTCGGGAAGCCCCCTCGTCTCGCTCAGGAACGTGAACAAGCACTTCGGGGACCTCCACGTCCTGCGCGACATCAACCTCGAGGTCGGACGCGGCGAGGTCGTGGTGGTCATCGGTCCGTCCGGCTCCGGGAAGTCGACGCTGTGCCGCGCCATCAACCGGCTGGAGACGATCGACGACGGCGAGATCGCCATCGACGGCAAGGTCCTCCCCGCGGAGGGCAAGGCCCTCGCGAAGCTGCGCGCCGACGTCGGCATGGTGTTCCAGTCCTTCAACCTCTTCGCCCACAAGTCGATCCTCCAGAACGTGACCCTCGGCCCGATGAAGGTCCGGGGCATGAAGGGCGGCGAGGCCAAGGAACTCGCGATGTCCCTGCTGACGCGCGTCGGCGTCGACAACCAGGCGCAGAAGCTGCCCGCCCAGCTGTCCGGCGGACAGCAGCAGCGCGTCGCGATCGCCCGAGCCCTCGCCATGAAGCCCAAGGTGATGCTGTTCGACGAACCCACCTCGGCGCTCGACCCGGAGATGATCAACGAGGTCCTCGACGCGATGGTCGCGCTCGCCCGGGAGGGGATGACCATGATCGTCGTGACGCACGAGATGGGCTTCGCCCGCCGTGCGGCCGACCGCGTGATCTTCATGGCCGACGGCCAGATCATGGAGGAGGCCACACCCGAGGAGTTCTTCACGAATCCCCAGAGCGATCGCGCCAAGGAGTTCCTCGGCAAGATCCTCTCGCACTGACCCCCGCATCAGCAGAACCCACGAGGCCGTCCAGGCCGCGACGCAAGGAGAACCAATGCGAAAGACCCGATATGCAGCAGCCGCGGTGGCTGCCGTGGCAGCACTCACCCTGTCCGCCTGTGGCGGCGGCGACAGCGCCGAGAGCGAGGGCGGCGGCGAGACCGGCGGCGCCGAGAGCCTCCGGATCGGCATCAAGTTCGACCAGCCCGGCCTCGGCTACGACGAGGGTGGCTCCTACTCCGGCTTCGACGTCGACGTCGCGAAGTACGTGGCGGGCGAGCTCGGGGTGTCCGAGGAGAACATCGAGTTCGTCGAGGCGCCGTCCGCGAACCGCGAGAACCTGCTGTCCAACAACCAGGTGGACATGATCTTCGCGACCTACTCGATCACCGACACCCGCAAGGAGACCGTGGACTTCGCGGGACCCTACTTCATCGCCGGCCAGGACCTCCTCGTCCCGACGGACAGCGACATCACGGGCCCCGAGGACCTCGAGGGCAAGAACCTCTGCTCGGTCACGGGCTCGACGTCCGCCGAGAAGATCAAGGAGCAGTACCCCGGCGTGCAGCTCGTCGAGCAGCCCGGCTACGCCGAGTGCGTCACGGCGATGGGCGGCGGCCAGATCGATGCCGTCACCACCGACGACATCATCCTCGCGGGCCTCGCCGCGCAGGAATCCAACGCCGGCAAGTTCAAGGTCGTCGGCAACACCTTCTCCGAGGAGAAGTACGGGGTCGGCCTGCCCAAGGGCAGCGACCGGTGCGAGGACATCAACGCGGCCATCACCAAGATGATCGAGGACGGTGCCTGGGAAGAGGCGATCACCAGCAACACGGAGGGTGCCGACTACACCTTCAACGCGGAGCTGAACCCGCCCACGCCGGAGCCCTGCGCCTAGCATTGCTCCCCCTCGGCGGGGTGGTCCCCCGGACCGCCCCGCCGATGCCATGTCCCCACCAGGAAAGAGGTGAACCGTGGAGGACTACCTGTCGCTGTTCGAGACCTATGACGTGCTCGCCGCGTTCTGGGTCAACATCCAACTGTCGTTCTGGGCCGCCATCTGGGCGCTCGGCATCGGCACGGTGCTGGCCCTGTTCCGCATCTCCCCCATCCCGAGCCTGCAGTGGTTCGGTGCGGCGTACGTGAACATCTTCCGCAACACGCCGCTGACCATCATCCTGGCCTTCGGCTTCCTCGGGTTGTTCTCCGTCCTCCAGGTCAGCCTCGCGGCCGACCTGAACACCAGCCTGTTCAGGATCGCCATCGTGGGCCTGGCCGTCTACCACGCGGCCTTCGTGTGCGAGGCCATCCGCAGCGGCGTCAACACCGTTCCGCTCGGACAGGCGGAGGCGGCACGCGCGATCGGCCTGAGCTTCCTGCCGGCGGCGCGCCTCATCATCCTCCCCCAGGCCTTCCGCGGCGCCATCGCCCCCCTCGGGAATGTGCTGATCGCGCTGATCAAGAACTCCACGGTCGCCGCAGCGGGCTCGGTGGCCGCCGAGGCCTCGGGCCTCATGAAGACCATGATCGAGTTCCGCTCGGACCTCGTGATCCCGATCTTCTTCACCTTCGCCCTCGGGTTCGTGGTCCTGGTCATCCCGATCGGGCTGCTGACCACCTGGGCCTCACGGAAACTGGCGGTGGCACGATGAGCGCCCAGCAGGTCCTCTTCGACGCGCCGGGCCCCCGTGCCCGCCGGAACATCATGATCGGCAACATCATCGGTGTGCTGATCGCCCTCGGCATCATCGCCTGGATCGTCATGGCGCTGGCCGAGAAGGGACAGCTCGAGGCGAGCAAGTGGACGCCCTTCCTCGAGGCGCGGACCTGGGAGTTCTTCATCCTCCCCGGGCTCGCCAACACGCTGAAGGCGGCGGCGATCGCCATCGTCACCTCGGTGCTCTTCGGCCTGATCTTCGGCATCGGCCGGCTCTCGCACCTGACGCCGGTCCGATGGATCGCCGGCGTCGTCGTCGAGTTCTTCCGCGCCGTGCCCGTGCTGCTCATGATGATCTTCTTCTGGCTGGCCCTCGGCAGCTCGGGCGCCGTGCAGCCCCAGGACGCCCCGCTCATCGCGGTGGTCACCGCCCTGACGCTCTACAACGGCTCCGTGATCGCCGAGCTGGTCCGGTCCGGCGTCCAGGGACTGCCCAAGGGCCAGCGCGAGGCGGGCATGGCGATCGGCCTGACCGCCGGCCAGTCGCTGCGCAGCGTCGAGGTCCCGCAGGCCCTCATCGCCATGCTGCCGGCCCTGATCAGCCAGTTCGTGGTGATCCTCAAGGACTCGGCGCTGGGCTTCATCATCACCTATCCCGAGCTGCTGCAGTACATGCGCCGGCTCGGTGTCGGCGAGGGCAACGTCATCCCGTCGCTGATGGTCGCAGCCGCGATCTTCATCGTCATCAACTTCGCGCTGTCCTCCCTCGCGACACGGCTCTCCGTCCTGCTGAGCTTCAGGACCAAGGGACGCCGGCCCGCCGTGGTCGGCGCGGTCGCGATGGACCCGGCCTCCACCTGACCGGGGACCCCGCAGGACGACGAAGGACCCGGCGCAGTCCACACGCGCCGGGTCCTTCGTCGTCCGGGAACACACGATCCGCCGCGGCTGCCCCGGGGTGGCCGGCCGGGCGAGGCGGGGCAAGGCCGGGCAATGCCGGGCAATGCCGATCGGGTCAGGACAGCCAGGTCGTCAGCGCGCCGAGACACGCACGGATGGCCTCCGCGTGCACGTGCTCGTCGTCGGTGTGTGCGAGGAGCGCGTCCCCGGGACCGAAGTTGACGGCCGGCACTCCGAGGGCACTGAACCGTGCGACGTCGGTCCAGCCGTACTTCGGTTTCGGCTCCGCGCCGACGGCCGCGACGAAGGCGGCCGCCGCCGGGTGCTGCAGGCCCGGTCGCGCCCCGGCGGCCACATCCGTCCGCTCGACCTCGAATCCCTCGAGCAGCGCCCGGACGTACGCCTCGGCCTCCGCCGGCGTCTTGTCGGGGGCGAAGCGGTAGTTCACCTCAATCACCGCGCTGTCCGGGATGACGTTGCCCGCGGTGCCCCCGCTGATCATGACCGCGTTGAGGCTCTCCCGGTAGTCGAGACCGTCCACGTGGACCGTGGCCGGGATGTGGTCCCGGAGCCGGACGAGGATCTCGGCGGCGCCGTGGATCGCGTTGACGCCCCGCCAGGCACGCGCCGAGTGCGCGGCCTTCCCCGCGACCCGGACCTCGAAGCGCGCGGTGCCGTTGCAGCCGCCCTCCACGGTGCCGTCCGTCGGTTCCAGGAGCACCGCGAAGTCCGCCGCCAGCCAGTCCGGGTGCGACGCCGCCACCCGGCCGAGTCCGCTGAGGGAGGCCTCGACCTCCTCGTGGTCGTAGAAGATGAACGTGATGTCGCGCGTGGGCTCGGTGAGGGCCGCCGCGAGCGCGAGCTGGACGGCGACACCGCCCTTCATGTCGGTGGCACCCCGCCCGTACAGGACGTCGCCGTCCCACACGGACGGCACGGTCCCGCGCGAACCGGGGACCGTCGGGAGGGGCACGGTGTCGAGGTGGCCGGCGAGGATCACCCGCTCCGACCGCCCGAGTCCGGTCCGCGCCATGACGCAGTCGCCGTCCCGCACCACCTCCAGGTGGTCCAGGCGCCGCAGGGCCTGCTCGACGGCGTCCGCGATGCCCGCCTCGTTGCCGGAGACGCTCTCGAGGTCGAGGAGTCGCGCTGTCAGCTGGGCCACGTCGGAGTGCAGGTCGAGCACCGTGGAGGGGGTGGGAATCATGCTGCAACACTATCGCTCGGTAGACTTGCGACCATGACTCCTCCTGCGCCCAGCTCATCCATGTCCGCTCCCGGGCGTCCGGCCGGCGGCCTCGGCCTCGCCACCGTCGCCTCCGACGGGACCGTCCTGGACACCTGGTACCCCGCCCCCTGGGTCGGTGAGCCGGCCGACGGCGGTGCCGCGACGGCCGGGCTGCGGGACACGCTGGAGGCCCTCGCGGAGTCGGGCGTGGACAACGCCCGGCACGTGACCCAGCGGGTCGTGGACCTCGTCGTGGACCTCGACGCCGCCCCGACCGGGACCGAGGACGCCTACCTGAGGCTCCACCTCCTGTCCCACCGCCTCGTCCAGCCGAACACCATCTCCCTCGACGGCATCTTCGGCCTGCTGGCGACCGTGGTGTGGACCAACTACGGGCCGGCCCCCGTGGACGGTTTCGAGACGGTCCGCGCCGCGCTGCGCGCCCGCGGACCCGTGGCCGTCCACGGTGTCGACAAGTTCCCGCGCATGGTCGACTACGTGGTCCCGTCCGGCGTCCGGATCGCCGATGCCGACCGCGTCCGGCTCGGCGCCCACCTGGCCGACGGCACCACCGTGATGCACGAGGGCTTCGTGAACTTCAACGCCGGCACGCTCGGCCAGTCCATGGTGGAGGGGCGCATCTCGGCGGGCGTCGTCGTCGGGAACGGCTCCGACATCGGCGGCGGGGCCTCGATCATGGGCACGCTCTCCGGCGGCGGGAAGGAACGCATCACCATCGGCGAGCGGTGCCTGCTGGGTGCCGAGTCCGGCGTCGGGATCTCCCTCGGCGACGACTGCGTCGTCGAGGCCGGGCTCTACCTCACCGCGGGCACCAAGGTGACGCTGCAGGACGGGTCGCTGGTCAAGGCCACGACGCTCTCCGGGGAGGCCGGCATCCTCTTCCTCCGCAACTCCGCCACGGGAGCCGTCGAGGCCCGCCCCCGGACCGGCGAGGGCATCGCCCTCAATCCGGCCCTGCACGCGAACTAGCGCATGTCACCGCGGCCCCCGTCGGCCGCCGTCCGGCGTCGACGGCGGCAGCTTCGCACCGGCGCCATGCTCGCCGCGCTCGCCGTCGTCGTCGTCGGCGGCACCGCAGCCGCCGTCCGCCAGCTCGGTGAGAGCGAGGTGCTGATCCGGGAGCGGTGCAGCGCGACGGTCGGCCCGGACACGTTCGAGCTCACCCCGGAGCAGGCGGGCAACGCGGCCCTCATCGCGGGCGTCGCGGTGAACCGTGGGCTGCCTGCCCGGGCCGCATCCATCGCCATCGCGACGGCGATCCAGGAGTCCCGCCTGGAGAACATCGACTACGGGGACGACGCCGGGCCGGACTCCCGTGGCCTGTTCCAGCAGCGCCCCTCGCAGGGCTGGGGAACCCAGGAGCAGGTCATGACGCCCCTCTACGCCGCAGGGGCGTTCTACGACGCCCTGGTGAAGATCCCGGGCTACGAGACGCTGCCGATCACCGAGGCCGCCCAGACGGTCCAGCGCTCCGCCTACCCCACGGCCTACGCGGACCACGAGCCGGAGGGCCGGGCGTTCGCCTCCGCGCTGACCGGCTACTCCCCCGCAGCCCTGGACTGCACCCTCCGCGACCCGTCCGCGGCCGGCGACCCACTCGCCGTCTCGACCGCGGCCGAGGAGGTCTTCGGTCCGCTGGGCGGCACGGTGGACGGAACCCGCCTCACGGTCGACGCAGCGGACACCAGGGGCTGGGCCGTCGCGCAGTGGGCTGTCGCGAACGCGTCCGCCCTGCAGATCACCTCGGTGGCGTTCTCCGGCCTCGCATGGGACCGGGCGGACGGCGGCTGGTCGTCGACGACGACGGAGCCCGGAACGGTCACCATCACCGTCGCCGGGGCGACACCCTGAATCCCTGCGCGCGGCGCCCCCTGCTCAGGCGAGCACCCGGATGATCGGCTCGACGTAGCTGCGGACGGAGCCCTCGTCGTCGAACAGGTCCTGGCAGATCAGGAGCGTGTCGGGTTCCACCCACCAGGCGCGCCGTCCGGCGAGGGGCAGCTCGATGACCTCGAGCGTGAAGGGGCGGGCCGGGCGGCCCAGCTCGAGTTCTCGTTCCTGGAGGATCCGACCGAGCAAGCGATCCATGCTGTCCGCACCCCGGGCTCCCACGCGGAGGGCGTACTCGGCGCACCGCTCCTCCGCCCACGCCATCGCGGTGCCGAAGTGCGCCCGCAGGAGGGCTTTCATCGCCGCCATGCCGTCGAGTGCCTCGAAGTGCGGCGGCAGCGGGAGGACCGCGTCCCCGACGCGGTGCGCCAGCAGGGTGTGCCACCACGCCTCCCACTCGACGCGCAGCGTCGCCCGTCCCCCCACCGCGCGGGTCAACTGCCGTGTCGCGACCCTGCGCACCGCAGGAAAGAGGGGCGGGAGCGCCGGCAGACCCGTGCCCTGCAGCCCCGCGCAGTCCCTGAGGTACAGGGCCACGAGCAGCACCTCCGAGGTGTCCACCGTGAAGTGCGCGCTGTGGCCGGATGCGGCGTGCGACATGGGCCTCCTTCGGAGCCGGTCGGGTTCAGTCCTACAATAATCCCCGGATCCCGACGGCTCCAGAGGCACCGGAGCAAGTGACTGCGCCGAAAGAATGCGTAGTCCCCCGTGGTCCGGCCGAGGCGAAACCGTCATAGAGTGGCCGTCTCACGCCCCGCAGCTCCGCTCGCGCCGATGGGCGGGTTACCCCGATTGCTCTCCCCCGGTGGGGCGTGAGACCTGGAGCCCCCAGTCCGGAAAGAGCACGATGTCATGACGCCATCCAGCGAATCCAGCGCACCTCTCCGCAGCCGCGCACCCCGAAGGTCCTGGGCCGGCCGGGCCGCCGCTGCCCTGCTGGCGCTCGGCCTGGCGGTCACAGGCGTAGGGATCGTATCGGCCCCGGTGGCGCAGGCGGCCAGCCCCACCGTCGTCAGTCTGACCTTCGACGACGGCACGGCGGATCAACTCGCGGCGGCGCAGATCATGAAGAACCACGGTTTGAAGGGAACGTTCTACGTGAACTCGGGGACCATCGACACGGCGGGCTTCCTGTCGCAATCCGATCTGCGGGCACTGGCCGCCGCCGGCCATGAGATCGGTGGCCACACCGTGACCCATCCCGATCTGGTGGCCCTGCCGTCCGACGAGGCGACCCGCCAGATCTGCAACGACCGCGTCAACCTCACCGCCTGGGGGTTCCGCGTCACGAGCTTCGCGTACCCGTTCGCGTCCAGCACCCCCTCGGTCGAGACGATCGCGAGGAACTGCGGGTACAACAGCGCGCGCGGTCTCGGGGACATCCAGACCCGGTTCAGCTGCGCCGGATGCCCCCTGGCCGAGCGGATTCCCCCAAGGAACCCGTGGAACACCGCCGCCCCGGATCAGGTCGAGAACACGTGGACGCTCGCGGACCTGCAGAACACCGTCACCCGGGCCGAATCCGTGGGCGGATGGGTCCAACTCACCTTCCACCGCTTCGCGAACCCCGCAACCGATCCGCTGGCCGTCACACCGGCGCTGTTCGACCAGTTCGCCGCATGGCTGAGGACCAGGCCCGCCACCACGACCGTCAAGACCGTCGGTCAGGTGATCGGCGGAACGGTCAAGCCCGCCGTCGCCGGACCAGCCGTCCCTCCTCCGCCCGCCGGAGGGAATCTCGTGAAGAACCCGGGTCTCGAGACCCTCGCCAACGGAGTCCCACAGTGCTGGAACCAGGCGGGTTACGGGACCAACACTCCCGCCTTCTCGCTCGTCGCCGGCCGCACGGGCGCCCGGGCTCAACAGTTGGTGGTGAGCGGCTACGTCGACGGCGATGCGAAGCTGCTTCCCGCCCTGGACCTCGGCGGCTGTTCGCCGTCGGCCACGGCTGGACGCACCTACAACCTCGGTGCCTGGTACAAGTCCACTGCGCCGACCCAGTTCTCGCTCTACTACCGCACCGGTATCGGATCATGGAAGTACTGGACCTCCAGCCCCTGGTTTGCGGCGTCCGGCACGTTCCAGAAAGCCACCTGGACGACGCCGCCCCTGCCTGAAGGTGCCACTGGGATCAGCTTCGGCCTCAACCTGTTCAGCAACGGCACCCTGACCACGGACGATTACGAGATGTTCGACGTCGCCGGCGTGCCCACCACACCGCCTCCTGCGGCCGGGACGAACCTCGTCCAGAACCCCAGCCTGGAGACGGCAGGTTCGGGAGCGTTCCCCCAGTGCTGGCAGGCCGCCGGCTTCGGTACCAACACCCCGGCGTTCAGTATCGTCACCGCCGCGCGCACGGGTACCAGGGCCGAGAAGCTCACGATCACGAACCATGTCAGCGGGGACGCGAAGTTGCTGCCCCTGCTGGATACCGGGGTCTGCGCCCCGAAGGCCATCCCCGGCCGCACCTATTCGGTACGCGCCTGGTACACCTCCACCGCGGTCACCCAGCTTGCCCTGTACTACCGCAACTCCGCGGGCAGCTGGGTGTACTGGACCTCCGGTCCCTGGCTCACCCCGTCCGGCACCTACACCCAGGCGAGTCTCACCACACCGCCCCTGCCCGCCGGCGCCACCGCGATCAGCTTCGGGATGAGCCTCTTCAGCAACGGGACCGTCACCACGGACGACTACGCGATGTACGAAACCGTCGGGGCACCACCGCTCTAGGTGAACCGAGCCGCCACCGTCCAGCCGCGGGGATGCACCTAGGATGGGAGCGTGAAAATTCTCGTTACCGGTGGCAGCGGCTACATCGGCTCGCACACCGTCCTGACCCTGCTCGATCACGGCCACGACGTCGTCGTCGTCGACAACCTGCTGAACTCCACGGAGACCTCGCTCGAACGTGTCGCGGCCCTCGCGGGCCGGACGCCGACCTTCCACCGGGCCGACCTCCTCGACGAGCCCCGGCTGCGCGCCATCTTCGCCGAGGAGAAGGTCGACGCCGTCATCCACTTCGCGGGACTGAAGGCCGTCGGCGAGTCCGTGGAGAAGCCGCTCTACTACTACTCCAACAACGTCGGCGGCACCCTGAACCTGCTGCGCGTCATGGACGACGCCGACGTGCGCACCCTCGTCTTCAGTTCGTCCGCGACCGTCTACGGCGCCTCCGAGGAGGTGCCGCTGACCGAGAAGCTCCCACTGGACGCCGTGAACCCCTACGGGCGCACGAAGGAGCAGATCGAGGACATCCTGATGGATCTCGGCGCCTCGGATCCCCGCTGGAGCATCGCGCTGCTGCGCTACTTCAACCCCGTGGGCGCGCACTCCTCGGGCACCATCGGGGAGGACCCCACGGGCGTCCCGAACAACCTCCTGCCGTTCGTCGCGCAGGTGGCCGTGGGACGCCGGGAGAAGGTCCGTGTGTTCGGCAACGACTACCCCACGCCCGACGGCACCGGGGTGCGTGACTACATCCACGTGGTGGATCTGGCCGAGGGTCACCTCGCCGCCCTGGACTACCTCGTCACCCACGGCGGCGTCCACACCTGGAACCTCGGGACGGGCAACGGATCCTCCGTGCTCGAGGTCCTCGGGGCGTTCTCGGCGGCGGTCGGACGGGAGATCCCCTACGAGTTCGCCCCCCGTCGGCCGGGCGACGCCGCGGTCAGCTACGCCGACCCGTCGTCGGCCCTCGCCGACCTCGGCTGGTCCGCGACCCGCACCCTGGCCGAGATGTGCGAGGACCACTGGCGCTGGCAGAAGAACAACCCGCAGGGCTACGCGAGCACCGGCGCCTGATCGGCGGACCGGGCAGGGCCCCCGGTTCCCGGGGCGCGCACCCGGCTCCCCGGGGCGTACACCCGGCGCGGCGGCCCAGACCCGTGGGGGCGTTCCCCCGGGTCTGGGCGCCCGCCGCGGCGGTCCGCCCCGGGGGACGACGACGGCCCCGCACGACGACGGCGGCCGCCCACCTCCTGGAGGTGGACGGCCGCCGTCGTGGTGCGGACGATCAGTTCGCGGGGTAGTGGCGCTCGCCCTCGCCCGTGTACAGCTGGCGCGGACGGCCGATCTTCGTCTGCGGATCCTGCATCATCTCGCGCCACTGGGCGATCCAGCCCGGGAGACGGCCGATCGCGAAGAGGACGGTGAACATCTTCTCCGGGAAGCCCATGGCCTTGTAGATGAGGCCCGTGTAGAAGTCCACGTTCGGGTACAGCTTCCGCTCGATGAAGTAGTCGTCGGCGAGGGCCTTCTCCTCGAGCCGCATCGCGATGTCGAGGAGTTCGTCGTTGCCGCCGAGCTTGTTGAGGATGTCGTGGGCCGTGGCCTTGACGATCTTCGCGCGGGGGTCGTAGTTCTTGTAGACGCGGTGCCCGAAGCCCATGAGCTTCACGCCGTCTTCCTTGCGCTTGACCTTCTCCATGAAGTCCTCGGGCTGCATGCCCTGGGCCTTGATGTCGCGCAACATGTTCAGCACCGCCTCGTTGGCCCCGCCGTGCAGCGGGCCGAAGAGCGCGTTGATCCCGGCGGAGACGGAGGCGAACATGTTCGCGTTGGAGCTGCCCACGAGGCGGACGGTCGACGTCGAGCAGTTCTGCTCGTGATCGGCGTGCAGGATGAGCAGGAGGTCCAGCGCCTTGACCATCATGGGGTCGAGGTCGTACGGCTCGGCGGGCAGGCCGAAGGAGAGCCGCAGGAAGTTCTCCACCAGGTTCATGGAGTTGTCCGGGTACAGCATGGGCTGGCCGATGGACTTCTTGTGGGCGTAGGCCGCGATGACGGGCAGCTTCGCCATGAGGCGGAACGTCGACAGTTCCACCTGCTCGTCGTCGAAGGGATCGAGCGAGTCCTGGTAGAACGTGGACAGCGCCGAGACGGCCGAGGACAGCACGGGCATCGGGTGGGCGTCCCGCGGGAAGCCGCCGAAGAACCCCTTCAGCTCCTCGTGCAGGAGCGTGTGCCGGCGGATGCGGCCGTCGAAGGCGGTCAGTTCCTCGGGCGTCGGCAGGTTCCCGTAGATGAGGAGGTAGGAGACCTCCAGGAAGCTGGAGTGCTTCGCGAGTTCCTCGATCGGGTACCCGCGGTATCGCAGGATGCCCGCGTCGCCGTCGATGTAGGTGATCGCCGAGGTGGTGGCGGCGGTGTTCATGAAGCCGGGGTCGAAGGTGACCTGGCCCGTCTGCTTCAGCAGCTTCGACACGTCGTAGCCGTGGTTGCCCTCGGCTGCGCGTACCAGCGGCAGGCTGAGTTCTCCGCCACCGTACTGCAGGGAGGCATTCTGCTCGGTCATTGATTCTCCTTCAGGAGCGAAAGCGCGGTCATCGCCACATTCCATCGCCTCGCACGAGGGCGTAGTCACCCCGGGCTCAGCACATTCACGCCAAACGCTACCGTCAGCGAGGCCCCGATCACTAATCCTGCTGCCGTACGGCACCCGACGGAAGGACCGGCGCGGCGGTCAGCGCGAGGCGTCCGCGAGTCGCGCCACCGCCGCCCGGATCCGCTCGTCGCCCGCTGTGAGCGCCACCCTGATGAAGCCCTCCCCGGCGTCGCCGTAGAACGTGCCCGGGCCGGCGAGGATCCCCAGCCCGGCGAGGCGATCGATGGTGTCCCAGGTCGGCCGGCCGTTCGAGGCCCACAGGTACAGGCCGGCCGCCGAGCCGCTGATCGTGAAGCCCGCCGCCTCGAGGGCCGGCACGAGCAGGGCACGACGTCGACGGTACAGGTCCTTCTGCGCGGCCACGTGGGCGTCGTCCCCCAGGGCCACCCGCATGGCCTCCTGCACCGGATACGGCACGATCATGCCGGCGTGCTTCCGGGAATTGACGAGGTTCGCGACGATCGCCGGATCGCCGGCCGTGAAGGCCGCCCGGTAGCCGGCGAGGTTGGACTGCTTGCTCAGCGAGTAGACGGCCAGCAGGTTCTCGTGGGAGCCACCGCACACGCGCGGGTCGAGCACGCTGGGCACGGGCTCCCCGCCCTCCGCCGGATCCCAACGGCCCCAGCCCAGCTCGCCGTAGCATTCGTCCGACGCCACCACCGCGCCGAGCGACCGCGCGTCGTCGACGACGGACTTCAGCGCCCCGACGTCGAGCACCTCGCCCGTCGGATTGCCGGGAGAGTTGATCCAGACCAGGCGGACCCGGGCCCGTACGTCCTCGGGAAGCTCCGCGAGGGAGTCCGCGGCGACGGGCGTCGCTCCCGCCAGCCGCGCGCCGACGTCGTACGTGGGGTAGGCGACGGAGGGCCGGACGACGACGTCGCCCTCGCCCAGTCCCAGCAACAGGGGGAGCCACGCGACGAGCTCCTTGGAGCCGATGGTCGGCAGGATGTCCGCGGCATCGAGCCCTGCCACTCCCCTGCGCCGCGCGAACCAGTCGCTGATCGCTTCCCGCAGCGCGGCGGTGCCGTGGGTTGTCGGGTAGCCGTGCGCGTCGGCCGCCGCGGCGAGGGCCGTCCGGATGAGCTCCGGCGTCGGATCCACGGGAGTACCGATCGACAGGTCCACCAGGCCCCCGGGATGGCGGGAGGCGGTCTTCCGGTAGGGCACCAGCGCGTCCCACGGGTAGTCGGGCAGGTGCAGGCCGAACGGCTTCGGCTCGCCGGCCGCCACCTACGCGGGCTGGTTCTGGGGCGGCAGGGCCGCGATGATGGGGTGGTCGAAGCCCGTGTTGCCGACCTTCGCCGCGCCGCCGGGCGAGCCGAGGTCGTCGAAGAACTCGACGTTGGCCTTGTAGTACTCGGCCCACTGCTCCGGGGTGTCGTCCTCGTAGTAGATGGCCTCGACCGGGCACACGGGTTCGCAGGCACCGCAGTCCACGCACTCATCGGGGTGGATGTAGAGCGACCGCTCGCCCTCATAGATGCAGTCGACAGGGCACTCCTCGATACAGGCCTTGTCCTTGACATCCACGCATGGCTGCGCGATTACGTAGGTCACTTCCCACGCCTTTCCTGGTGACTGGTGTCGGGCTGACGTACCCGTGGTGCGGACTCCAGCTTAACGCAACGGCCCGCCTGGCAGGACCAGGGCCCCGCCGGCCGTGCGGGCGCCGCAGCGCCCGCCCGGGGCCTACCCTTGAGGCGTGCAGACACCCGCGGACCTCCTCGCCTCGCTCCCCCTCGCCACGAGGGTCGTCGTCCGACGACGGCTGGACACGGGGTTCACGGATTCCCTCGGTGAACTCGTCGCCGTCGACGCGACCACCTGCACGGTGCGCACCCGCAGGGGCGACGACGTCGTGCTCCTCGCCGATGTCACCGCCGCCCGGCCCGTGCCGCCGCCTCCCCCACGCCGCGCGCCCCGCCGCACGGTGCCGTGAGGAAAGCCTGTGTCCCGGTGGTCGCGTCAGTCCGCGTGGTCGCGGGCGGCCGGGCGGGGCGCCGCCGAGGCGAGGGCTTCGGCGTGGCGCATCACCAGCGCCGCCCCCACGAGGGCGGCCGAGAACGGGAGGAGCACCGAGGGGACGATCGACACCAGCACCGTCACGAGCGTCGATCCCGCCGACTCACCCTCGACGGTCATCGTGCCGACGTTGGCGATGATCAGCGGACTCAGCAGCAGGATCGCCACCGCGGCCGCCCCGAGGACGATCCCCCATCGCAGTGCGACCTCCCACGTCCTGACCCCGGCCACGCTGTCCCCCGCCATACCGTCCCCCTCGGTGTTGTGATGATCACTCCGACCACCTAAGCACCGATCGGCGGCGATGACAATGACCGGCGGCGCGGGACGCCCCGGGCCTGCCCGCCCCAGTGATTGGGACCTGCCAACCCGACCGCCGGTCTCCCGTACAATCGGCGCATGGACTCAGACGAGGATCTCCAGGCCCGGGGCCGCGCGCTCAGCTCTCCCGTCCGGCTCCGCATCCTGAGGCTGTGCCTGCACAAGCCCCGGACCAACAAGGAGATCGCGGAGGCCCTGGGCCTCAACCCGGCCACGACGCTGCACCACGTCCGGACCCTGCTCACCACCGGATTCCTCGCCGCCGAGGAGGCCCGCACCGGGAACCGCGGCGCGAAGGAGATCCCGTACCGTGCGACCGGGCTGTCGTGGAACACACGTGTCCCGAACGCGGCGCCCGTCCTCGTCGAGACGTTCCTGCAGGAGATCGAGGGCCTGGAGCCCTCCGAGATCGACGTCTGGCGCGTCGGGGTCCGGCTCAACGACGAACACCGTGCCGAGATGATGGGGCGCATCCGGTCGGTCATCGAGGACTACGCGCACCGCGCACCCGACGGGGACGGCACGGCGACGTCCATCATGCTGGCGCATCACCTCGACCGCACCGCCGACTGACACCGGCGCGGGGTCCTACGGGCTGCGCCGCAGCACCACGGCGCACTGCACCACCGCGGCGAGGGTCACGCCGAGCACGCCGAAGAGCCAGAGGTTCCCGGCGAGGGCCGTCCCGGGCGCAGCCGTCGACGATCCGGTGAGGATGAGCGTCTTCTCCGACCTCGAGAGCATCGCCACGACCCCGTAGGCGATCGCGCCCGCCACCGCGGTCATCATCACGTTCCGCGCCCAGAGACCGCACAGCAGGAACAGGCTGCCCGCGAGGAGCAGCGCGGCCAGCGCACCGGCGGGCAGGGCCACCCCGCCCAGGAAGAGCAGGTGCCCGTGCAGCGCCGTTCCCACGAGCCCCGCGACGATCCCGGCCGCGACCGCTCCCACGACCGCGGCGGGGCGGCCGGGGCCGGGGCGGCCG